>CAZIBX010000042.1:0-7873 GCA_964537615.1 uncultured Pseudomonadales bacterium | reverse complement strand
ATCGATGGGCATTTTAACCAAAATCGGCCGAGTTATCTTGAGTTTATCCAGAGCAGTTAATAAAACACTAAGTCTGGCCGGTGTGGTAAACGGTTCACCGCCAAAAGTATTGGGGCAAGAGATATTGAGTTCATACAAAGTATGTTTGAGTCCGGATTTTTCAAACAACTTAAAACAACTCAAGATATCCAAAATCTGACTCTTGGTATCAGCAAAGCTTTTATTGGTACTGGCAATGCTGATAGCCACTGGAATTTTGAATCGGAACTGGCGCAGTTTACTGATTAAAGCTCGTGCCCCGATAGTTTTCAGGCCCTTATTAACTAGCAGTGACCTGGAGGCAATAAAGCGACTCAACCGAGGTTTGGGGTTGCCGGCGTAAGGTTCCAGTGTAGTTGTGCCGATAGTGTGCCAGCCGAAACCGACACTGGGTAAAGCATTAACCAAATCACCATCATAATCAAAACCCGCCGCCAAACCGACCCGATTGGAAAATCTGATACCTGCCAGTTTGACGGCTAAGTCAGGATGATAGAAGCCAAATAAGATCGACATTTTGAGTCGAACCAACCAAAATTTAGTCAAAAAAGCTCCGCTTTTGACCAAAAAATTATGAATAGTTTCACTGTCAAAGTTAAAAAAAAACCGCCGAAGAATGTTTTTATAAATGAAGCGACTGATCGCACTCATGACCCATTTGGCTATAAACGGCGAGTGCTGACCAGCCAGATGATAATAAATTAAAGTAGTGATAAACAACAAAGCGCAGGTGATGGCCGAGATAATACAGTAGGTACACCACCCCTTGATTAAAAAGGCCATGACAGAAATGAGGTAAATAGAAAATAATGCCCCAAAAGATGTCAGTCCCAGCAGAATTTCTTCAGTCGAGATGAAGCGTAACAAGGCGGTGGGCTTGATTTTGAGTTTATCTGCCCACCGGTTTAATATAGGTGAAATTTGGATTTGACCATAAAGTAGCAGAGCAACCACCAGAACACAGCTATAAAAAACTGCCCCCACGGCAGACAAAGGTATGGGGCCGATGGAAGCCCAGGGACTTTCTAGCACAGCAGCACATTGAAAACCAGGGATACAAGGTGGAATCCGGCCGGATAGTTTTTCATAGGTGATAAAGCTGGCATCAACTATCCCCATCAAAGCCAATGCAATCAGAACAAGATTGAGGTAAAGCTTTTTGGCCATAGCTTGATTGTACTACCACCGATCCAACTAGGTCAAAACCAATCAGGTAATTTCTTCGGATAAACGTTTTTTGGTAAAAGCAATTTTGCGCTTCATGACTTTGGTCAAATCAATTTCCAGCTCTATACCCAGAAGAACCAAAGATCCCAACACGTCAGCAAACTCGTCTTCCAGATGTTTTTGTTCAAAACTCTGCACCTTACTATCGCGTTGGAGTTTCATGCCACTTAAAATCGCATCTGACAGTTCACCCAGTTCTTCCACGATTTTCATGGTGCGGGTAAAAACACGTTTATCGTGATTTTTCTCCGGCCAGCGTTTGGTCAGCATCTGGGCGATTTGAGTGTACTCGGCTAGCAGGTCATCAATTTTCATAGACGGCTATTTTATCATAAATGGCTTGATGAGAGGCCAAAGTTGATCCACTGACTCCTGGCCAAACCCAGTGACCTGACCCAGAGCTTGTGCGGACTGTGGTCTGGTAACAGCCAGCCAGCAGAGTTGATTGTCAGTCAATTTCAGTCGTTTGTTAAGCAAATTAACCAGAGTTTGTTTTTCAGCTTGGCTGGTCAAAAAAGCCAGCAAACTATGAGTGGGTACGGACTTCATACACCGATCACATCGGCCACATTTTTCAAGACTCTTTTCGCCAAAGTACTGGCTGATAGACCGCATACGGCAATCAGGTGATTTAATCATACTAGTCATAGCCAGTAATCGGTTTTGATTTAATCGAGCGATTTGTCTGATAGAACTTTGGTTGATGGCAGTGATCACCACCACGTCTTCAGGATGTGTCAGTAGATAAGTTTGACTCTTCTGCCCATCTCTGCCCGCTCGGCCGATTTCTTGATAATACTGCTCGATACTGGCTGGTAAGCCATAATGAATAACGACTCGGATATCTGGTAGATCAATGCCCATACCAAAGGCCGTGGTAGCAAAAATAACACTACTATTATAAAAATGAAACAATTTTTCTACCTGCTGTCTATCTTCAGGTACCAGACCGGCGTGATATGCCAAAGTTTTTATATCTGGCAGAACCAGAGCTACCAACTGGGCCAACTGTTGAGTAGTCCTACGTGTTTGGCAGTAAACTATAATTTTGGTGTTGGCAAATTTTTTGAGCAAACGGATCAAGTAAATCATCCTGACGTTAGTTGAATCGGCGTGCTTGATGTTTATAGATAAGTTATCTCTGACCGTGCTAGTCCTCAATACAAAAGGTTGATTTAAACCCAGATTTTGTACCAGATCAATTTTGACTCTTTCTGTCGCGCTGGCAGTAAAAGCTGCCAAGATTGGGTGGGGGTTCAGATTTTGGACAAACTTTGCAATTTGGCGATATTCTGGCCGGAAATCATGTCCCCACTGTGAGATACAGTGGGCTTCGTCTACTACTACCAAACTGATTTTGGCATTTTGACAGGCAGACACAAACTGACTTTGTGCCAAGCGTTCTGGACTGACATAAAGTAACTTTAATCGACCGGCCGTTAAGTTGGCTAAAACTTGGGTTTGAATGAGTTTAGTTTGACCAGAAGTTAGAGCCGCCGCTCTGATGTGATGGTTGCGTAGTTGAGCTACCTGATCACGCATCAAGGCAATCAGAGGAGAGATAACGATCGTAGTACCAGGTAACATCAAAGCCGGCAACTGGTAGCAGAGCGATTTGCCGGCTCCTGTGGGCAAAATAGCGCACACATCATGGCCGGATAAAATCTGATTGACAATGACTTCCTGATTCAGTCGGAAATGATTGTGGCCAAAGTAAAAACCCAGGGCTTGCCGGACTGTCATGTCTGCTACTCTAGCAATTGAGGCTGACAATCAGCGTAACTTATTGATTTCTGGTTTGGGGATTAAGTATTTTTTGTTTTTCAACTTATCTGGCAAAAGTGAAGTGGTTTGATCTGGATACATAGAATAACCCTTGCCATACCCTGCCTCTTTCATCAGTTTGGTTGGTGCGTTGCGTAAATTAAGTGGAATCGGTAGATTGCCATACTTCTCCACATCAGCCAAAGCTAAAAAATAGGCATCATAAGCGCGGCGGTCTTTTTGACACTGGGCTAAGTAGGCTACTCCGTGAGCCAAAATAATCTGGGCCTCGGGATAACCGACTTTATGTACGGCGTCAAACACCCCGTTGGCTACCACCAGGGCGGTGGGCACTGCCAAACCGATATCTTCTGAAGCAAAAATAGTCATGCGTCTGGCGATGAACTTGGGGTCTTCACCAGCTGCTACCATTCTGGCTAGATAGTACAAAGCACCATCGGTGTTACCAGCCCGCATGCTTTTGATAAAAGCTGAAATTGTGTCGTAGTGTTCGTCAGCGGCTTTGTCATAGCGTAGTGGTGCATGTTGCAGTGTGTCAGATAGCGATTGTTGATCCAGCTGGTGATAAAAAGTAGCGGTTTGCTCAATCAGGTTAATTAATCGACGCGCATCTCCGCCCACAGCATTGATT
The DNA here is from genome assembly GCA_964537615.1 of uncultured Pseudomonadales bacterium. Lineage (GTDB taxonomy): Bacteria > Patescibacteriota > Microgenomatia > UBA1400 > PJMF01 > CAZIBX01. The sequence continues at coordinate 4,191 of CAZIBX010000042.1, read as the reverse complement.
ACCCACTCCAAAGTATTTGGCTCAATTTTAAGTTTCTTTTTCAGTTGCAAAACCTGATTCATGGCTTGTATTGCTCGCTGCGCCACCTGATCAAGTTCTGTAAACGATAGGGGTTTGAGAATAAAAACCTTCAGCCGTGACAATAAAGCCCCGATGACTTCAAAGCTAGGATTTTCTGTAGTCGCTCCGACCAAAATCAGGTTGCCGTGTTCGACATAAGGCAACAAATAATCCTGCTGGGCTTTATTAAAACGGTGAATTTCGTCGATAAACAACACTGGCGGTTTATCCAGTTCGCTAGCTTTGGCAACTACCGCCATCATATCTTTTTTGCCAGAACTGACGGCAGAAATCTCGATAAACTCCCGGCCAGTCGCCGTAGCTAAAATCCTGGCCAGCGTGGTTTTACCTACACCTGGTGGCCCCCACAGAACCATAGAAAAAAGTCGGCCTTGCTCAATGGCTAAACGCAGGGGTTTGTTCTCCCCTACCAGATGAGTTTGGCCAATCAAGTTATCCAGAGAGTCAGGTCGTAATCGATTGGCGAGAGGTTGGTCAGTATCGCTTGGGCTCATACCGTCAACATACCATAAATTTTGTCTTTTAGATTTTCAGTTATAGTTACCTCGACCAGACCTTGACCGGGTAGCCCAAAGTAGAGCCGTGAGTATAGGGGCAGGAGCAAAATCAAGGCGACACTGGCCAAATCTTCTTCGCCTACCACTTGGATGATAGATCGACGAGAGTTTTTGGTGATTTGGTTGATAGTGGCGGTAGTCAAAGCTTCAGTTAAGGCGCTAGTGATTTGTCCGGCCGGATTGTTTACTGTTTGATCGCCAGTCAAACCAACCAGGTGTTGAGTTTTTCTTTCTACCAAGTTGTCAAAGACACCGATCTGAAACGGCCAGTTATGATCGATAAACTTTTTCAAAGTCACGTCCCCTACCACGGCCGTGATCGGAGCTGGTGGTATATCTGGCGAGGGCGATTCCACCAGATTCAGCTTCAGGTGTTGTAGTAATTGGCGGGTTCGAGCAGAAATAATCAGACTTTGGTTCAACGGCTGGTCATAAATCAGGCCGGTCCGGCTGACCTGACCGGCTCTGATGCGATCAGAGTGAATGGGCTGGCCACTAATATCATTAACCAGTGGGCAGATATAAATCGGCAACTGACGCAGTTTCAGTTTATCTCTGACAACGTTAATTTGATTACCACCAGTCAAGGTTTCTGGCGTGACGACCAGAGCATCGATATAACTTTCAGCTTTGATCGCCGGTCCCAGAGGATCATACAGAGTCGTGATGTCGATATTGATGCCTGTTTTTTGACAGTACTGACCCACCGCTCTCTTGCGTACAGTCAGGGGCTCAATGGTCTGGGCCAAAAACTTACCCTTGGCCATACTTTCATCACATACTCCGATAATCAATTTTTCACCCAAACCGGCGGCGAACTTGATCAATGCTTGGTGGCCGGCGTGTAGGTGGTCAAATGTACCACCCAGGCCGATATTTTGGTGACGTTTGTGGGGCATGGTTTAGTGGATTATAACCTTTATTGCGTATAATAGTCGGTATGGATATTGCCCAATACAAAGCTATTTTATTTGACCTAGACAAAACCTTGACTAACATGAAGCAGGAAATTACTCCCGCTACCGCCCAGGTATTGAAAAAATTAAACCAAAAAATGAGGACAGGTTTGTGTACAGGCAGACATTTTTCTACTTTGAAGGATCGTAGCTTAATTCATTTTTTGCCAGAAAGTACGCACGTTGTTTCAGGGGGAGCTCAAGTAATTACTGCCACTGGCGAGATATTGTGGCAAAAATTAATTCCGATCAAGACGGCTCGTCAGTTGATTAAACAAATTGATGATGGCCGGGTTAAAGTTTATTTTCAGACCAGAGATCAAATCTATGGCAACCAGTTAAGCCGACAACTGTGGGCGACCGATCATCAGGGTACCAACATTGAGTCTTTGATAATTGCTCCTCTAGAAGATTTCCCTGATTCAGGTGTTCCTCATTTGGTTATTAAACACATCAGTCAGGATATAGCTGATTATTTACAAGCCCACCCTAGTTTTAATGTCAAAGTCATGACTGATTACGATGGCAAAAAATATGCTGACGTTATGACGCACGGAGTTGATAAAACTGTTGGAATCAAGCATTGGTGTCAAATCAATAATATTCAACCGGAAGAAATTATTGGTTTTGGTGATAGTGAAAATGATTTGGAGTTTTTATCTTATATTGGTTATGCCGTAGCTATGGGTAACTCTGTTGAGAATGTTAAGCAAATAGCAGATGAGGTTATCGGTAGCTGTGATGAAGACGGCGTGGCGCAGTGGGTGGGGCAAAATATCAAGTCGGAGTGACAGGACTCGAACCTGCGACCTCGCGGTCCCAAACCGCGCGCTCTAGCCATCTGAGCTACACTCCGTCTTTTTACCCAGTGCCCCGGGAGGGACTCGAACCCACATGACCTTGCGGCCAACAGATTTTAAGTCTGTCGCGTCTACCATTCCGCCACCGAGGCATTGACTGGACAGTGGCTATTATAACTGCTTTTTGGCTGACCAGACATAGTTGTAATCTTAAATAAAAGATCTTTTCAACTGAATCCAATGTGGCCGTTTGATTTGGCGATATATTGGTATATAATTTGATCCAATAAGAAGGAGACATATGGGTCTTTTATCAAGGCGTGAGTTTTTAGGTGGGGGTGTCAACTACCAACAAGACGGACTTGTGGGGGGGGTGAGAAGGTCACAATTGGGGTTGTTGATTTTGCTCGAGAATGGAACGATATTTATGCTGTATTAAGACAGTGTCAAGATGGCGTTTATGTGGTGAAAACTGATGAATTTAGCCGACCTCTTTTACCCGAAGAGCTAATTGGTCGAGTCACTGATATTTTGATTGGCCAAAAAGATGGTCTAACTTTATTTATAGGGATAGATAGTGAACCGAATAAAATTATTGTTCCCACAGGGACAGTTTTGGTTAGATTTGTTCCTATCGATAAAGCCCAAACAATCGCTCCTGGTAAAGGCGAAGTTGACTTGTACGGCATAGCAGAATCAACAGACCAAAGTTTGGTTGGACAATTCACAGTTATTTCTAGAAAAACTGCCGAACAAAACTTAAGGAAATTGAGCGATGAACAGGTGGCAGAACTTACTCCGCAGGCAAACACTGAATTGTAAGTTTAGTCCTGGAAAACACTTTATCTCTGGTTGATTCATGGCTACTCTAGTCAATTCGGCAAATCTGATCTAAATCGTGTTAAAATTTGCATATTAACTGCGGGATTCGTATAGTGGTAGTATGTCTCCCTTCCAAGGAGAAGGCACCAGTTCGATTCTGGCATCCCGCTCATGATGAAAATTTTGCTAGTTTACGCCACCTACTCCAACAGCACTCTGATGGCTAGTGAGTTGCTTAAGCTGGAACTGGAAGCTACCGGCCATAATGTCAATTTAGTTCAGGTCCGTGATACTAACCCTGATCAGTGGAATGATCATGATTTGGTGATTTTGGCCTCGCCCAGCTGGGACTTTGCCGGTCAGCAGGGCTTATATCATGAGGATTATGAAGAACTCAAATCTCGGTTGGGTGATCAAACCAAACCCGGACTCAAAATGGCTATTATGGGTTTGGGCGATCATACTTTCACTTATTTTTGTGGTTGTGTTGATCACTTGGAAGACATGGTGAATAAACTACAAGCCAAACTAGTTATCCCCTCCCTCAAGTTGGATCAATATTATATGAATGAAGCCAACTGTCAAAAACAAATTAAGGAATGGACCCGGGTACTATTATCAAGACTTCCTGCATGAAATCTGACCCCAGTAGCCACGTTTGGAAAATGGGCGCTCCGGCCGGTTACGGCGTGATGACCACTGGTCTGCTGTTGGCCAAAGTGGCTACTCACTCTGGTTATGATATTTTCGATTACGCCGAGTACCCCTCTTTAATACAGGGAGGTCAAAACACTTATGAAGTGGTCGTAGGACATAACGTAGTTACGACAGAAAAAAACGTTGATTTACTGATTTGTTTAGATCAAGCCACGTTTAAGTTGCATCAACACAGATTAAGTCATGGCGCCCTAGTCCTGTACGACCCAACCACTGTTAAGATTAAACCAGGCCGCTATAGCTTGATTCCAGTCAACT
>CAZIBX010000041.1:0-8059 GCA_964537615.1 uncultured Pseudomonadales bacterium | reverse complement strand
CTTCGTCTGGATCGCGGCGTTCACGCTCTGATCCGCCAGGCGTTCGACCGTCTTCCAACTTCCCTGTCCCGTGCGCGCAGCCTCGCTGGCCTCGCGCATCTCGTCGGCGCGGTCCTGCGCTTGGGCGCTGACGAGTTCCTCGGCCATGGTGAAGATGATCGGCGTCAGATTGATCCCTGCGAGCACGCCGTCGTCTTTGACCAGAAAGCGCCCGCGCGCCATGCGGTCGGGTGGCACCAGCGCGCGGCTGGTCACGTCGCCTGTATCGCCCGCGCCGTGGTCTTCGATCAGCGTCATGCGCAGCCGGTCGTAGAGCGGCATCGGTTCGATGGAATAAGTTGGGATCAGTTAAAGCAAAAGACCACACTGTATAACTGATAAAACTCAACATCAGCCAAACAGCTGACAAAACTATCCCAAGTAAATTTTTTTTCATCATGCCGCTGGTTGATGCAAATGATACATGCCCCTCAAATCAGCCCAGCGCACCCGTAGGATATCGCGAAACATACGGACACTATCTTTGATCGGGCTGACCCGGTTGGTGGCTCTGTGTCGCCAAATAATGGGAACTTCTTTGACCTGATACTGCATTTTTCTGGCCAAAAATAATAATTCCACGTCAAAAGAACCGGTGAAAGCATCTTTAAACCGCTGGCTCGGGCCATAAACGTAAAGCCGCTGGAACAAATCCTGACAGGCCTGGGCTGAAAAAAGCTTAAAACCACACTGGGTGTCTTTAATGGCCGGGACGGCGATGATGCGCACAGCTAGATTAAAAACTCGCCCCATCAAGTGACGATACCACGGCTCTTTTTCTCTGGCTGCTCCGGCTCCTTCCCGTGAACCAATCACCACCTGATAAGAGTCAACATACTTCATCAACTTGTCGACTTCAGACAAAGGCGTCGATTGATCAAAATCAGAAAATAACCGCCACTCACCCCGGGCGGCCAACATACCAGTTCTGACCGTGGCGGCTTTGCCGGCATGATGATTGTGCAAAACTTTAACTTGAGGATGGCTGATGGCGAAAGCGTCTAGTAGCTGCGGAGTTGAATCGGTTGATCCGTCATCCGATAGAATTAACTCCCAACTTTTGGTCCGGTGAGATAAAAAGTCATAAACCTGATTCAGGACCCCGGCTTTGATGTTTTGTTCTTCATTATATGAAGGCAAAATGACAGATAGGGCGATTGTAGAGTGCATAACTTAATTACCATCATTATAACTATAATTGATTATGTCTGGTTCAGCAGTTCGGCGCAGCACAAATAGTCTGGGACCATCTGGTACTTCCAGCAGTGCCTCCGGTGTTTTGTTGGGGAAAGCTCGGATTTCTGCTTGTTGAATCGAGTTTAAGTCAGTAGTTAAACGTGTTTCATCAATCACGATCAGGGTTTGAGCTGAATTCAGATCATCGCGTTCCGGAATCAAGGGTTGTCTGTCCAGATAAGTAGTTAAAAAGTAGCGGTAGTTCGATCCATAGTAATCTTTGGTTTCTGATAATAAAACAATGTTGTATTTTTCACCCGGCTCGACTTGAGCTACTACCAGCTGGGCGGTGTTTTTTAACACAGTTAAGGACGGCGAGCTGGTGGTAAAAATCGGCCATAAAGTCAGGTTATAAACCACGCCCGCCAGAACTATTAAAGTCACAATTACTTGGCTATAAAGTGATTTTCTGGCTACAGCAACCAAAACGGCAGACCAAAGTAAACAAGTAATCGGTAGTAAATACAAAACATAGTGGTCATACACCGGGTGACCATAAAAACTTAACCCCAGCCAACTGATCAAAAGAGTGACAGTCAGTATGACCAACCCAAACGACCAGGCGGTTTTTTTGATCAGGTAAATCAAAGCCAGGATAAAACTCACCACTACTGCAGTCGCCCAAGTAGTTGATAACTTCCACCACGGCGCAATCAATAAATAAATAGAGCGAGCGTGAGTTTCCCACAAAGATATATAGAGCTTATCGACCCAAGACTGGCCAGCAGTATGACCGATAGACTGGTTGGGTCCCACCATTTGCCAAAAAGCGGCCAGATTTTGACCCTGATGCTTGATGTCAAATAAAATCAAGGGAGAAATGAGCAGCAAAAATAAAACTACGGCTATCATGCTCCATAGTCCGAGTTTTTTCAACTTCTGGCCATCAGAGCGCATCTGGTACAGTTGATACAACCAGAATAAACCAATCACCGGCAGACACAAAAGAGACATGTAATGCAGTTGGGCTAGAATTGCCATGGCCAAGCTGGCCACTACCCACCAGCGCACGTCCTGCCTGGCTTTAAACATGGCATAAACCAAAGTTAACGAAGCAAACGGTTCTGGATTGGGGTTCCAACTAAACCGGCCAAAAACTACAGCCGAGTTACTCACTGCCATCATCAAAGCGGCCAGCAAGGCCGGCCACTGGCCTACCAGTTCTTTGCCCCACTTATATGTTAAATAAACAGTCAAAATAGACAACAGTGCCACACCATAAGCTGGACCCACCGGACTAGGATATGACAACCAAAGCCAAGGAACCATGTAGTAGTAATATAAAGGACCCAAATAGACATTACCGATACTGGTGACCGGACCGATAAAGGGCAGGTCATAATGGCGCCAGACTCGGCTGACCAAAATGGCGTCCCGGCCCTGATCGCCCAAAAATTGTATTGTTTCTGGCAAACGGTACAAACGACTAAATGCCGCAATCAACAACACAACCACAAGTAGCCAACGACTGATTTTTTCCCATTGAGGCCACCTGGACGATTTGACTCTGCCTTGAGACATGGCTGATTACTTTTTGGCGCCTTTGGTCCAGATAAACTTGTTGTAGGCGAAAAAATTCCACATCATGCCTAGCAAAATTCCCACTACCGCATAGACGCTACCTGTATCCACTGGTAACATCAGAATCGGCAAAGTAAAGATGGTAAACAAGCCCACCACAAACTCGCCGATGAGAGCTATAACTTGCTGAATAGCGATAGACCCGACAGAGGCCAGGTTAAACTTGATAAACTTGAGTGGAATCTCGGCTAAACCCAGTTTTTTGTCACTGAAAGTCCAGATATTATTCAAAACAAAGTTGGACAGCACCGCACACTCGGCCGACAAAAAATAAGACACTTGATAGGGTAAAAATATGCGCCACAAATTAAGAGTAGTTAACTGCACCACTGCCCCGATACCTCCCACCACGGCAAATTTGAAGATGCGATGGTTAAGAATTTCTTGTAAACGCACTTTCATAATATAGATTAAAGTATTTTTGATGTACTCTGGGCCCAGTTTGGAGTGACCATGAGTTCTGTCCTTAAATACAAAAGGCACCTCTGATACTTTAAATCCTTTCTTGATAGCATTGTACAAAAAACCAATCTGAAAGGTATACCCGAAAAATCTCTCTGAATTGATGAGGGGGACTACCGCCCCGTAGACGGATTTACGGATAGCCCGGTAGCCACCAGTCCAGTCCCTGATAGAAAAGTTGGTTAGAACTGCCATGATGATCAGGTTGCCCACCACTGACAGAAACTTACGATGCCAGCCCCAATCAGACGGAATACCGCCTCCCTTGATGTAACGCGAACCCAGTACCAGATCATAACCCTGGTCAATTTTGGCCAGAAACAAGGGAATCTTGTCAGGATCATGAGATAAATCAGCATCAAACTCAAAAATGACATCAGCTTTGAGTTGATGAAAAGCGTGAGCCATGCCTTTGATATAAGCCCCGCCCAAGCCACTTTTTTGTTGATTAACCAATAGGTGAACTTGAGGGTGTCGGCTGGCCAACTCTGCCACCAGCTCATAAGTTTTGTCAGGCGAAGTGTCATCAACCACCAAAACCCCCAACTGCCAATTTTTGACAGTTTTAAAGACTTCGAGTAGCTTGGGGATTAAAACCCCTATATTGGCTCGCTCATTATATGTCGGCACCACCACTATAGCTTTTTGCATAATCTAGTTGCCAGTTTTGGCCTCCAGCTCCAGCTCTGCTTCTACCATCAACTTGACCAAATCGGCAAAACTGACACTGGGTTGCCAATTCAGTTGTGCTTTGGCTTTAGTCGCATCACCAATCAACATATCCACTTCGGCCGGCCGATCAAAAAGCGGATTATGTTTATAAACCCTCTGCCAATCATCAATCCCCACCACCTGACAGGCCAATTGCAAAAACTCTCTGACCGAATGAGTCTCGCCGGTAGCGATAACGTAATCCTCCGGCTTGTCCTGCTGAAGCATCAACCACATGGCCAGAACATAATCTTTGGCATAACCCCAGTCTCTTTTGGCTTCCAAGTTACCTAGTTCTATCAGCTGTTGCTTGCCTAGTTTAATCCGAGCCACTCCATTGGCGATTTTGCGGGTGACAAATTCCAGACCGCGTCTTGGTGACTCGTGATTAAACAATAATCCAGAAACAGCAAACATATTGAAACTTTCGCGATAATTGACGGTAATCCAGTGACCGTAAACCTTGGCCACGCCATAAGGTGAGCGGGGATAAAAAGGCGTAGTTTCTGTCTGGGGCGTCTGCTGAACTTTGCCAAACATTTCACTGCTACTGGCTTGATAAAACTTGGCTTGGGGACAAACTAATTTCAGGGCTTCTAGCATCCTGGTCACGCCCAGGGCTGTAAACTCACCGGTCAAAACCGGTTGTTCCCAACTGGCTTTGACGAAAGATTGGGCAGCCAGGTTATAAACTTCATCCGGTTGGATGTCATTGATGGCGCTGGTCAAAGAGTGCTGATCGATCAAATCACCAGATACCAGATGTAAACGATCATCGTGCATCAGATGCTGAATCCGTTCGAAGTTCTGGGTACTAGTACGCCTGGTCAAACCATAAACCTGATAACCCTTTTCCAGTAACAACTCGGCCAAATAAGACCCGTCCTGACCGGTAATACCGGTGATAAACGCTTTTTTCATAATTTGGTCTTTCCTTCCTAGTTCTGCTGGCGCCACCAGCTGACTATGCTTGCTAATGTTGTCGATAAATTGATTTGGGGCTGCCAACCCAAGGTTTTAATCTTGGTGATATCAGCTACGACGGAAGCTACATCACTGGGACGCAAACGATCAGGGTCAGTGATTGTTTTGATCTCAACCGTACTTAACTTAATCAATTCTGCCAATAGATCTCCGATACTCACTCCGCGTCCCGAACCGATATTGTAAACTTCCCCACTAACTCCTTGTAACATCAGAATTTGGTAAGCCCTGACCACATCCTGCACGTCAGAAAAATCACGCACAGCCGTTAAGTTGCCTACTTTTAACTCTGTCTGATCGCCTCGCTCGATGGCTACGATTTGTTTGGCAAAAGCACTGGCCACAAACTGATCGGTTTGACCCGGACCGATGTGGTTAAACGGCCGAGCCACCACGATATCCAATTGATAAGCTCTCTGATACATCAGAGCTAACATCTCCTGGGTGACTTTGGAAACCGCATAGGGACTGGTGGGCTTGAGCGGGGCTGTTTCTGGCACTTGGTCATAATCCTGACAAGACAGACCATACTCTTCCGCCGAACCGATACACAGCACCCGAGACCTGGGCGAGTGTTGTTTGACTGCATCAAGTAAGTAAAGTTGAGCCATCAGGTTGTTGGTTAAAACTATCTGGGCTGACGAAAAACTGCTACCTACTGCCGTTAAAGCAGCTAGGTGATAAATCTGGTCAGGTTCCAGTTTCTTAATCAACTCATTCACCTCTGATTGGTTGGTTAAATCCAGTTGGTGAAATATGGTTTGGTCTAATTTTTGGGCCAAATCACCGGTGGGTGACGATAGACCAGTCACGTGCACTTGATGGGTTTGATCAGCCAACAAAAATTGGGCCAAATGCGAGCCCGCAAACCCAGTTCCCCCAGTGATTAAAATTTTTGCCATATAACCTATTTATCTAGTTTTTGGACAGTTAATCTGCCGACCAACACCTCTATAACTGAATCCGGCCAAAACCAGCGGACAAGGGTCGAGCCGGTTGCGGGTATCGATCACGTACTGTGGTTTGGCCTGACTCCGGACTTGAGTGTAATCAAAACTGATAATCTCTGGCCATTCGGTCAAAATCATAATCACGTCAGCGTCCTGACAGGCCAACTGCAAATCATCAACTTGGGTGACCTGACCCCACTTGGGATTCCACTTGGCTTTGGGGTCAAAAATAGTGACTTGAGCCCGGGCCTTAATCAACTCCGGCACGACCACCAAGGCCGGAGCTTCTCTGGTGTCATCAGTGTTGGGTTTAAAAGACACACCTAAGACCGTCACTTTCTTGTCCTGCCAACCGGCTACAAATTGATCGTACTCTGTCATCAGACGCGTGATGCGGTGACTGTTAATCTGATCAATTTTGTTAAATAAATTGTCACCTTCACCGACTTGGCGGGAAAAGTAGGCCAGTTCTTTCACATCCTTGGGGAAACATGAGCCACCATAACCTAGACCTGGATACCAATAATGAGTGCCTATCCGCTCATCCTGACCGATAGCTTGCACCACTTCTTCCACATCGGCTCCATTTTTTTGACATAAATCCGCGATCTGATTGATAAAAGTAATGCGGGTGGCTAGATAAGCATTGGCACTATACTTGGCCATCTGGGCCGATTGGGGTGAAACCTGGATAATATTTTCACATAAAGGCATGTGCAAGTTGGTCAAAAGGTCAAAAGTCCGATCCGAACTGGCCCCTATCACCACTCTGTCTGGATGAAGGGTATCAGCTACCGCGCTACCCTCGCGCAAAAACTCGGGCAAGCTGGCTGTTTCAAACTCAACTTGAGTTAGATCAGATATCACCTGGGTCAGCTTGTCCAAACTACCAGGCGGGACTGTGGACTTGACCGCCACAACAGTCTGGGATTTTAAGAAAGGAGCCAAACTACGACCAGTGGATAAAACATAACTTAAATCTACCCCACCGTCAGAAGCAGATGGTGTACCGACGGCGATGACAATCAGTTGACTTTCAGTGATAGCCTGCTGGTAACTGGTGGTGAAGTGTAAATTGCCCTTTTTCTGGGTGTCGCGCAGTAATTCCTCAAGATTGGGTTCATAAAATGGGACTTGGGACTGACTTAAAGCGGTAATTTTTTGTGGATCGATGTCCAATCCCCAAACTTGGTGACCAAGAGAGGCATAAACTGCCGCTGTCACCACACCCACAAAACCAGTCCCGATCACCGTAATGGTCATAAACTTGAGTATACAATACTATCTGGTCTGAAAGCCAGTTGGGGATTACTGCCAGTTAACCGTAGTTAATTCATGATTTTGTTGGGCTTGAAATAATAAGTTGAGTGTATCAGCATAACGATCCCGACTACCCATGACTACTACTAGGTATTTTCTGGGCGGTTTGTCAAATAAACTGACCAGAACCTCACCGGCTTGAGGCGTGGTACCAGTTTTGATACCTTTGGCGCTAGGATCTGTGGTTAATAACTCATTGGTGGTTTTAAGTGTCCGCTTGTAACCGGAAGGAGTGGTGCTGATATCAACTTGAGACAGTGCGACGATCTGACTCAACTGATTATCTTTCATCAACTGTCTGGCCAACAAAGTTTCATCCCGAGCCGACATAACTTGACCCAGAGAATCTATGCCTGTTGCGTTGTTAAACTTGCTGTCTGTTAATCCAAATAATGCGGCGTGTTGGGCAAAAGCGGCCAAATAATCAGTGCCATGGTCACTAATACTTCTAGCCAAAACTCGACCAGCTGTATTGGACGAAGGCAGTAACAAAGCATGTAACCAATCAGACATGACATAACTCTCACCTATGGCAAAAACCGATCTTGATTCATCGGCATTATCACCTGTCACCACTGTCAAAATTTCTGCTGGACTGATATAGCCCCTGGCTACCAAAGCCGTCATCATTTTCACCGTTGAAGCCGGCGGTAGTGGCAGGCGGTAATTTTTCTCCAACAAAACCGTGCCGGTGTCTAGATCTATAACTGCGTAGGATTTGGCGGTAATTTGAGCCGGAGTGGTCAAATCCACTGTTTGAGCAGAAAAACTAGCCA
>CAZIBX010000040.1:0-8078 GCA_964537615.1 uncultured Pseudomonadales bacterium | reverse complement strand
TTTTAGTCAGTTTTTCCAGGGCTTTAATCATGCCGTAGGCGTAGGCATTACTACCCACTCTTTTATTGGTGTTAGCTTCATTGCCGTCGATCAATAAGTGATACATCACTTCAATCCTTCGATAGCTTTTTGATAAACAGCAGAGGTTTCACGAGCTGTTCTTTCCCAGGAAAATAGTTGTAAGCGGATGATCATGCGTTGGGTTCTTTTGGCTTTCTGGTCTTCGTTTTCGCCCAAAAGCAGGTTAAGTCCCCTGCGGATATCTTCTACGCTGTCTGGTTCTACCAGTTCAGCCGCATTGCCAGCCACTTCTAGCATACCAGAGCTATTGGAAGTCAAAACTGGCGTGGCGTGATGAAAGGCCTCCAGGATAGGTAGGCCAAAGCCCTCATACAGTGATGGATAAGCAAAAACTGCGGCTTGAGAGTATAAAACGCTTAAAGTTTTTGTGTTGACGTGACCCAGAAACTTCGGTTGTGGGCCAGTCAAATCAGGTTGGTGTCCCCACCCCTCTGCTCCGGCTATGAGCAGATCACACTGCTTGGCCAATGGTTGCCAGGCCTGAACCAAACGTGCCAGATTTTTGCGAGGTTCTTGCACTCCCACGCCCAGAATAAAGGGCTTGTCTAGTTTAAGTTGAGCAGTAATTTGATCAAACTCATCGTCGGTCATGTTATGAGTCACGTAGCGCATTTCTTCTGGCAGTGCCTCTGGTACTACGTGAATCCGGTATTGGGGAATGCCCAATAGCTCGATAATATCTTTTTTAGTGGCTTGGCTGACAGCGATGATTTGACAGTTGCGTTCTTGTAAAACTTGCCAAGATCTCTGGTGAGCAGCCAAAATATCTGGGTGAGCCGAGTCGGGAAATTTGAGCATGGCTAGATCGTGGATAGTGCTGACCAGGGGTAGATTGATATCTGGTGGTTGCAGATAATCCCAGGAGTGAAATACTTCAATTTCAGATAGAACTTGCTTAATCGGATTGAAGCCCAGTCGCCACAACAAGGCCAAAACTTTGATCGGATAGGACTGAATCGTAGTATTGGCATCATGACCAAGTAAAGTTTGGGCTTTTTTGACCAGATTTTGATGTTGACCAAAAGAAGAACCATATAACCAAACCTGATGCGGTGTATAGCGGATGAGTGACCGCACCAAGTTGGCGGTGTAGCGACTGACACCTCGGTCATAAACCAGACTGGAAATATCTATACCGACATTACTCATGTCTATATTCTCGCACAAAACCGATGTTTCCGGCAGGGATGAGCTGGGTGAGCTGGTAACCTTGTGAGTTAAGAGTTTGGTGAATCAGGCGGTGGGGATCAGATAAATCCATCAGGTAGTCAAAGACTAAATATGTTTTTTGATCTTGGTTGAAGTGGTTGGTTAATCGATTGTTGTCAACTCCTGATCGGAGAGGTTTAATGCCGGTGGCTATGATGGGATAAGTTATGGTCTGGTACCATACCATGGGAGCAAAAGCTGTGTCAAAAGTGTAAACCATCATAGTCGAGTCAGGCCGATAGTTTTGTTCCAAGTTGTGCACTAGTTGTCGCCAATTCTCTCGTTGTAGTTGGGGGTTTGTCCAATAACTGACAGTAGAAAATACGTTGATGACAATGATCAAAATTAAGCCCAAGCTACCCACAATCTTGGTAATTTTGGCAAGTGACCAGTGATCTTGGGTCGGCAAATAGAACCAAATATAACTGATCGACATATAGAAAGCCGGTAAAGCCAAAAGTACCCGTTTGGGCTGTAAAACCGGAATAAACCAGGACACTGTCCAGCCAATCAGGATAGGAATTAAAGTCCAGAGCAGTAACAAACCGAGATTTTTTTTGTTTTCGCGGTTTAATTTAGCTTTATTTTGCCAGACGTAAAACAAACTCATACTTGAGATCAAAATGAGGAGGCCGGTGACTATCAAGTAAGGCCAACTGATTTGTAGATCCAGTACGCCAAAAATAAATTTGCCAGCGGTGAGTGGCAGTGATTTGACAACCGGAGTGCCCACCACCGCTGACCAGTTGGGGACATTTTGAGTCAGCAGTTGACCGACGGTCAGTTGTTGCAAAAACTTGGGCGCCCAAGGCAGAAAAGTTATGGCGCCGGCCAAACAGGCGCCAATTAGTGGTTTTTTGTGTTGAGCAGCGAAAAATACGATCCAGATAATTTGAGATAGAAGTAACAATGGATAAAGATACATGGTGTATAGGCCTAAACAGGTGGTGATGATGAAGGCAACCAACCATTTTTTGGATACAGTCAATGATGTTTTTTCACGTCCAGTCAGTTTGATCAAACTGTACCAAGATAAAGTTGCCCACAGCGCGGATACAGCATAAGGTCGCAGTTCTTGAGAATAAAAAATGTGAAAGGATGATGTGGTCAGGAGTAAACTGGCGATAATGGCTGTACTTTTATCAGCAATTTTTCTGGCTATGGTGAAAGTCAAGATAATAGTTAGTAAAGCAGGGATCAAAGCCCCCCAGAGTCGCAACCAACTTTCATTGTGACCGAACTGGATGCTGGCCCAAGTGATCAGGTGTAAAAGCGGTGGCTGGAAGTCAGTGGCGATCTGGAGTTGTTGAGACAGTGGTCTAGCACTTTCCAGCGCTTGAGCCGCTTCATCCAACCAGAATGAACCAGATAAAAGTGGCAGACGCAAAAGCAAAGCCAGAACGACAATCAATGCAAGAACAAACTTATGTGAGATAAGTTGGCGCATGCTTGATAGCTTATCACTTTTGGTTGGGGTGTTGTTATAATGATGATCTATGTCTCCAATTCTATCTGGTAACAACGTTTTGATCACGGGAGCGACGGGTTTTCTGGGCTCTCACTTGGTGGATAAATTTTTGAAGTTTGGAGCAGAAGTAACGGGAGTAGATAACTTCATCACCGGCAATAAAAAAAATTTGGACCATTTATCGAGTGGTCAATCAGAGTACTCAACCCATTTTAAATTCATCCAAGCTGACGTCACCTCCAACCCCACCTCTTACTTACCAGCCGGCCAAAAATTTGATCTGGTTTTACACTTCGCCTCCCCTGCCAGTCCACCTATTTATCAAGCTCATCCGGTCGAAACATATCTAGTAAATTCTCAAGGTACTCACCAACTCTTATCATATCTACATAGCCACTCACCCCGGGCGGTTTTTGTTATGGCCAGCTCTTCAGAAGTTTATGGCGAACCGCTAGAACATCCACAAAAAGAAAGTTATTGGGGTAATGTCAATCCCAATGGGGCCAGAGCTTGTTATGACGAAAGCAAGCGTTTGGCCGAAACAATCTGTGGCATTTTTCATCGTAATTTCCACTTGGACGTCAGAATAGTCAGAATTTTTAACACTTATGGTCCGCGCATGGATTTAGAAGATGGGCGGGTCATCCCTCAATTTATCAAAGCCGCTTTGGCCAAAAAAGCTTATCCGATTTATGGTGACGGTCAGCAGACCAGATCCTACTGTTATGTCAGTGACTTGATAGAAGGTATTTTTCGTCTAACCACCACAGAAGGATTGGCTGGTCAGACAGTAAATATAGGTAATCCGGACGAGCACACGGTCAAAGATACAGCCGAAATTATTCACCGACTATTTTATCCACAGACCAAATCTGAATTTGAAACGCATCCCTTACCAGCCGACGATCCAACTAGAAGGTGTCCAGAAATATCTTTGGCCAAAAAGTTATTAAATTGGCAACCAAAGGTGGGGTTTGAAGAGGGGCTGAAGCAAACGATTGAGTATTTCAGTCAGGTCTGAATCTACCTACGCCGTTGTCTTCCATTTCGACCGTTCCCACCCGGACTTATGCCGGTGACAGATCTTTCTGGTCGTCTTCCGTTTCTACCCATACCATTAGATGGTCTTCGGCCTCCATTGGTTGTGTTATTTAAATTTTGCCAGTAACCATCATCTAGTGCAGGCAAACTACAACTGCCAGTTCTTAAGAACCACAGTAGGTGTTTATGATTTTGTTCCAACAACTCTCTGTTTGTTTCTAGTACCACTAAAAGTGAGTTGAGGTTGTCATCGAGTGATTCGATTTTGTATCTAGGCTTTCTTAAAAGTTGATGATAACTATTAATTGAATTTGTGCTATTTTGTTGGTTTAAAACTGAAATCAATATTTCAAGCTGGATCAGGAAATTGGCCACGATATATGCTGTTTTTGCCTCCACATCTCCATTAATTACCAATCTTCTCTTCACAACGAGCGGATTATCACCAAATTGGTATTTTTCCTTATGATCAAAACTTTGTCTGACAAATTTTTCTTCACCTTTTATTGAGGATTTGACTTGAATTTCGATTCTTGAAGTATGAAGTAGAGCTGCTAACTCTAAATCAATAATCTCGACAATTAAATCTGTACCATCCAGGTCTGCTACAGACCAACTTTTCGTCGCAGTTATAGAACCTAAGAGTGGAATTTTTTCTAGAATACGGACAACATTAAAAACAGAACTTTGTTCTACCTTTTTCTGTGGCGACAACACTGGTTCAGCTGGCAGAATTGGATTAGACGCACAATGGCACTCAATTATTTCGCCCCTATTTCTTGGGTTGACCTGAGCACCATTCGCGGCCAAACTAATTAAAAGACCAGGATCAGTAGAACAAACAACATTTGCAGGAGGTGTCGGTGGTATCCTAGAGTTATCAAAAAAAACTACGCGACAACTAAAACAATGTGTTGGTCCATGTTCGTGATTATTATTTACTCCCATATACAAAGAACCCGCTTGATGAGCGGGATTGTTATTAATTAATACCTTATGTACCAGATTGCATACTGGGTATATTAACCTCTGCCTATCGTTGCTACAATAGTCAAATTCAAGTGCAGTTAACTGTTCCCCCACTACTTAAAACTTTGCTTGGCAGTTTTTGGTTGAAACTGGCTCTTTCTCTTACCCTACTTTATCTTGTGTTTCGCAAAATTGATTTAAACCAAATTCTAATCACGGTAAGTAGGGTTCCTCTTCATGTTATATTCATTTTTACATTGCTTTGGATCGCTATTTATGTTTTATGCGCCTGGCGTTGGTCACTTTTGATTTTTCAAAACCCCACCAAAACTCAATTTCTATCATGTTTGAGAGCGACGTTTATCGGTTTGTTTTATAACTTATTTATGCCTTCGGCCATCGGCGGAGACATGATCAAATGGACGTCTTTGTCCAACCACAATCTGTCCAAGAAACACTTGTTGTTTACAGTTCTACTAGATCGATTTATCGGTTTGGCTGGTTTGGTTATGGCCAGTATTTTGGCAGTGACTGTAGGTTATCAGTTAAAAGTATTGCAGTTACCACAACCGATAATTTATGCCTTAACCGTATTTACGCTCGGTGTAGGACTGGGTTGGCTGATTTTACTTTCAGCCAGTCGATTACTTGAATTGAGTTGGCTGGTACGATTTAAGTATCTGTCCCAATTATTAAAATATGCTAGTGTTTATCGTAAAACCTTAGTTTGGGCGTTTGCCATCTCTGTTTTGGTACAAATATTGGCCAATTTTTCCGTTTATATATTGGCTCACAACTTGGGTTTTCAGTCCAACCTACTTGTCTTTTTTATTATTGAACCGATCGTCGCCATCATTACTTCACTGCCGATTTCTTTTGCTGGTCTAGGTACGACAGAAGCAGCAGCTCTCTACTTTTTTCAATCTGTAGGTGAGGCATCTATTACTATTTTGGCTTTTACCACCATTTTTACCATTTTCCGTTTTGTGTTTGGTTTGATGGGTTGGGTTGTGCTGACGACACAAAGAAAAAAATAAGGGTAGTTTATTTTTTTTGCAAAATAATAATTTCTAGACCTTTGGAGCAAATAAAAGTGTCAAGAACACTTGATGGACCCAGCAGGGTCAACTCGTTGAAGCTAGTTTTGTTGTGTTCATAACTAGCGTCATCAATCACCAAAGCCATTTGGCGGGCTGACTGAGAGTCGGTCTCAATATTTCTGACCTGACAACCGTAACGTTTGAATAAATAACGAAACTCCGGCCCGTTATGATAAGGATGATAACTGGCTTGAACTGCCACAAAAATGGGTTGATCGGATTGTCGGCAAAAGTTATTGGCACAATCAGTGAGTTCTCGCATGTTGTGTCTAGCCGGCGTCCAGTAGGACTGGACCACAGTTGGTGCCAGCCAATAAGTTGACAAAAACAATAAGTATAAAAAATATAATTTGTCAGGCATGCCGGCGATAATCATCAAAATAGAAACCGCCAACGGGAAAATATAATGGGCTTGAAAACTGGTCTTAAATACGAGTGAAAATAGCAGGGTCAAACCGGTAAGTGATACTAGTAGCAGAAATTGCTTTTTGTAAGTTGAGATAGACATTTTTCGCCACCAGAAAATTGCCAACACCGCAACAGAAATAAGGACCAAGTAACCGGTTAGAATAGGGACGTTAGTCAAAAAGTAAAAAGTGAAGTCATGCAGTTTTTCTAGCAAACCAGTTCTTTCTTGGACCAAAAAGTTGCCGGCCAACAAGGCCTTAGTCAGCAAAAAATTATGACGTAACTCAAATACTAATGTTGGTAATTGAAAAGCCAGGGTTGAAATACCCAGACCCAAAAAAATCCCTAGCGATTTACGTTTGAAAAATAAAAACGACACCAAACAGATAGCTATAAAAAATGGTGCCACCGAGTAACTTAGGGCCAGAGCCAAAGATAAACAACTAGTCAAAAATATCACTTTTTTGGCACTATAGGATGTGATTAACCACATCAAAGTCAGGGTGGTGGCTACTATCAGGGATGAAAGAAACGAGGGATTCCAGACAAATCGATTTTGCTCCATCAGTTGGGGAAAAATAATCAACAGTACCGCGTCCAGTAACATGATCTTTCTTAGTATTAACTGATGTCTGAGTTGAAAAGCGCCAAATAAATAAATGGTGGTGTAAAACAGAAGCAAAGTGTAGTGACTGCTTAGTAGTGACTCACCGCTTAAAACAAACATGGGGAACAAAAGATAAAAATAAACAGCGCTTTGATTGAAGGGCAAAGCACTGGTTTGTGGTCCGAGTAGCGGTGGCTTGCCAGTTTGTTTAAATTCCTGCAAAACAGAGAAATCCCGACCCATGTCGTTGAAAAAAAAGAATGACTGGTCTAATCGGTAAAGTCGAGTCAACCAGAAAATTGCCAGGACAATCAAAACTGATAACCAATATCTGTTCACAACTTGGTAGAATAGCAAAAAACCGCATGATAAACCACACTCTGATTCAGGTTTATAGTCGCTATCGCCAGTTTGTGTTGATTGGTTTGATGTTAATGATTGCTTGTTTGGTTTTGGTTGGTTTTCATAATCGTTTTCATTCTTTTTATTTTCAAGACGAAACAGACCACGTGACAGTGGGTTGGATGATGTGGCGATTTGACAAACAACTTTACCGTGATTTATCCACCAATCACATGCCGGTTCCTATTCTACTGGGAGCGGCATTAAGCTGGGTTTTGCCACACGATACACTTTATCAACTGGTATCAGGACTGCGCCAAAGCATGTGGTTGATCTGGACTATTTTTGCTCTGATAGCTACTTGGCGCTTCCGGTCGGCTGGGGCTATTACCTTTACTTTTCTCCTACTTTTAAACTTTTATTACTTCGGGTTTCATGTTTTAACCGATCCATTGGCGGCTATGTTTATAGCCATCATGACGCTGTATCTTGTTGCCAGTCACTGGCAGAAACAAAAACTATCAGTTTCAGACGGAGTTATCTACGGGTTGATGGTCGGTTTGGCCAGTTTTTCTCTTTTATCTGTTTGGCCATTTGTGATTTTGACTACCCTGATGATTTGTGTGCGACAAAGTCATAAGTTTTATGTCAGCGTTTTGGCCGGATTTTTATTGATCACGATTTTAATTTTCAGTTTTGTTTCGCCATCAGATTGGTGGCGCGAGACGGTTGTGAATAATGTCGCGTACGTTATCAAAGATCAAGCCAACTTCAGTTGGGGTGAAAAGATGGGATTGCTTTTATTCCCGCTGACTGTAGTCACTCAACCCACCAACCATCAATCGGTTTTAAT
>CAZIBX010000039.1:6674-8100 GCA_964537615.1 uncultured Pseudomonadales bacterium | reverse complement strand
GGTTTTTTGTTTTTAACAGTTTGGCGGTTTTGGCTGCGGGGCTCGGGCTAGGATAGAAGCTGGATCAGTTTTTACCTCAACTGACTGGTTTTTCCTCTGTAGCTCGCCGATTTGAATATAGAGGAGAGTGGCAAGACGTTAAACTCATTGATGATTATGCTCACACCCCTCATGAGCTTGAGCAGGTGATTGCTACGCTCAAACAAACAACCACTGGGCAAGTGATAGTTTGTTTCCAGCCCCATACTTACTCAAGAACCAAGGCCTATTTAGCCGATTTTGTAACTAGTTTGTCCCTGGCTGATCAAGTGATTTTGCTCCCCATTTTTCCGTCTGCTCGCGAGAGAGTAGATCAAACCGTTTCATCAGATCAAATCGTGGATCAACTCAAGGCTCAATCTGTACCCGCTACTTTATGCCAGAGTTTTGATCAGGCCGTGACCACCATCAAAAAACTAGCCCATGCCGGCGACAGTCTAGCCACTCTGGGAGCTGGTGATGTTTACTTGGTAATCGATATTTTACAAGGCACAAATCATGTCACTGCTTAATCAACTGCAACAACAATTTCCTCGTTTGCCCTGGCGAAGCCATGAAATGCTGGCCAAACATAATCCTTTGGGTATCGGCGGACCAGCCGAGGTGTTTGTAGAAATTAAACAAGAAGCTGATTTACTCCAAGTTGTTGATTTTGCCTACCACCAAAAAATAGCTTTCACTATCCTGGGTTGGGGAGCCAACACCTTAATCGCCGATCGAGGTCTGACTGGTTTGGTCATCAAAAATTCGGTTAACCAGATCAATGTGAATCCATCATCGGATCGAGAGTGGCCAGAGTCACCATTTATCGTCCCTGCCCGCTATCAAAACACTGCTCAAGTTTTTGATCAACTCGACTACAGCGAAGCAGACAAAACAGATGTCAGAGTCGATATTTCTGCCGGTACACCACTTTCCTATGCTATCAATGCTTTGATCAATCAATCCATTACCGGTCTGCAGTGGTTTGCCAAAATTCCTGCCACCATCGGCGGAGCTATCTTTAATAACATCCATGGTGGCAATCACTTCATCTGCGAGTTTTTGGTGGGGGTCAGCGCTATCCAATACAACGGACAAAGAGTTACTTACTTGCCGTCAGAACTGGAGTTTGATTATGATTCTTCTCGTTTTCACCACCATCAGGACATAATTTTAACCGGCCATTTTCTTCTGAAACGCGGTGACGGTGACAGAGCCAGAAAAACTGCCATGACCTGGGCCGAACTGAAAGCTCATCAGCCCGCTAGATCGCTTGGTTGTATTTTTCAAAACTTAACCAATCAACAACAACACGATTTAGACCTGCCTACACCTAGTGTGGCTTACTTAATCGAACACAAATTAAATTTGAAAGGACACAGAATCGGTGACTGTCAAATATCAC
>CAZIBX010000039.1:4077-6664 GCA_964537615.1 uncultured Pseudomonadales bacterium | reverse complement strand
ATCGAAAACATTGGTCAGGGCACAGCCAGTGATTACTTGGCCTTGATTCAGCTGATCATCAAACGAGCAAAATCGGAGTTGGGCGTGTTATTGAAACCGGAAATATTTTTCAAGGGCTTTACTAGATCTGAACTTTCGGGAATAATATAGGAAATCATATGGCTTATTTTTCTATCAATGGTGGCGTGCCTTTATCCGGTTCTGTCCGGCTGGGTGGAGCCAAAAATGCCTCCTACAAGCTCATGATTGCGTCGCTCTTAGCTGATACTCAATCCCGAATATTAAATTTTTCCCGCATCAGTGACGTCGAGTTGGTGGAAAAAATCCTGATTTATTTGGGGGCTCAAGTTCATCATGCCGGAGAGCGTTCTATTTTTATCGATCCGACTTCGCTTCATCAAAACCAAGTTCATCCTGATCATGGAGCGCAGGGCAGGTTTTCCACTATGTTTATTCCGGTCTTACTACACCGTTTCGGATCAGCTCAAGTACCAGCGCCCGGTGGCGATCAACTGGGTACTCGACCACTGGACCGGCATTTTGACGGACTTAAATCTATGGGGGCAAACATCACTACACAAAACGGCATGTATGTGGTCAAAACCACCGGACTGACAGGTACTCATTATCGCTTCAATAAAAATACCCACACCGGAACTGAAACCTTAATTCTGGCAGCGGTCAAAGCATCGGGGACAACTATATTGGAAAATGCAGCTCTAGAACCGGAAATTGATGACTTGATCAGTTTTTTGAACGCCATGGGCGGTCAGATTACTCGGCTACCTGATAGAGTCATTAAGATAGAGGGAGTCAAAAAACTGCATGGAGCCATTCACGCCTTGATTCCCGACCGGAATGAAGCGGTGTCTTATGCCTGTACTGCCCTGGCCACTAAGGGAGATGTCATTATCGAAAATGCCAGACCCGACCACTTGACTGCGTTTTTGACCGCTCTGCGCCAGGCCGGAGCAGGCGTTGAAATCGGCAGTTATGGCATCAGGTTTTATTTTCAAAAAACTTTGACCGCAACAGCTATAGAAACTCATATCGAGCCAGGTTTCATGACCGACTGGCAACCCTTGTGGGCGATGCTGATGACTCAAGCAGAAGGCGAGAGTAGCATTCATGAAACGATCATGCCCAACCGATTCCAATACGTGAGCGACTTACAATCTATGGGAGCCGATATCACGCCCTTTCAGCCCAGTGTCGGTGATAAGGAAACCACTTATAACTTTAATTTGAGCGACGATCGACCAGAATACTATCACGCTATTAAGATCAAAGGTCCCACTCAACTACAGCCAGGAAAATTCAGTGTCCGTGATTTACGTCACGGTGCTACACTGGTAGGAGCGGCGCTGTGTGCCAGAGGCGAAAGTATCATCAATCACATCGAGCATATTGATCGGGGTTACGAAAACCTGGATCAACGTTTGCGCTCGATGGGAGCTCAAATTAACCGCCATGAGGAATCATTGGAGAAATAACTGTATATGTCTGTCATGTTAAGCATTTTAATTTTTTCTTTTATCGTCAGCAGTGTGCTGGTTGTGCCTTTCATTAACTTACTTTATAAACTGCGATTTCTGCGAGCCAAACAAAAAACTCGAGACGCTTTTGGTCGTCTGACACCTATTTTTAACTCATTTCATAAACACAAAGCCGGTGTGCCGGTGGGTGGTGGTTTGCTTATTATCTTGGTAGTTTGTATTTTGTTTGCCGTTTTATTTCCATTGTTATCACTTTTTGGCATTACTACTACTAGTGTTTATGCTGACCGAGCCAGTGAAATCAGAATTTTATTTTTCACTTTTATTTCATTTGGCGCATTGGGTTTGTATGACGATGTCAAAAAATTTTTTGGTTTTAAACAGAGCGGCTTTTTTGGTTTGCGTTTGAAACATAAGTTCATACTGGAATTGATTTTGGGTTTTGCTATCGCCTCGATGTTGCACTGGAGTTTGGGTATTTCTTTTTTACACTTGCCTTTTATCGGTACGTTTAATATGGGGGCTTTTTTCATTCCTTTTGCCGCTTTTTGTATCGTCGGCTTTGCCAATGCCGTCAATATCACTGATGGACTCGATGGTTTGGCCTCCGGATCACTGATGATCTCTTTGTTTGGACTTTGGTTTCTTTCGGCTTCTATTCTTGATGTGCCACTGTCTGTTTTCTTGGCTTTATGGATCGGGGCCTTGATCGCTTTTCTCTACTTTAATGTTTTCCCGGCTCGGATATTTATGGGTGATGTGGGGTCGCTACCATTTGGCGCCACTCTGGCGGTCGTGGGATTACTGCTGGGCAAACTACCGGCTTTATTAATCATCGGTTTTATTTTTGTACTGGAAATCACTAGTTCTTTTGGTCAATTGATCGGCAAAAAATATTTGGGCCGCAAATTAATTCCGGCCGCTCCACTACACTTGAGTTTACAAAAATACGGTTGGGAAGAACCCAAAATCGTCCAAAGAGCTTGGTTGGTACAAATTATGTTAACTCTCTTTGGTGTCTGGCTAGCCGTACTGTAAGTATGCGTTCTACCACCCACTCCTCATGGTCGGCCTGGGCTACTCTAGCTGTA
>CAZIBX010000039.1:0-4067 GCA_964537615.1 uncultured Pseudomonadales bacterium | reverse complement strand
TTTGTGTTTTTAGTTATGGTCGGTACACTATTTGTCTATAACAGCTCGCTGGTTGAGAGTTTCTGGTTGTTTGGCAACCAATACGGTGTTTTGTTACAACATTTATCGGGATTAGGACTTGGCGCGATCGGTTTGATATTGGCCTGGTTACTACCCACCAGATGGCTGATCAAAGTCTCGCCACTTCTGTATTTTTTGGGTCTAGTTTTATTACTGGCCGTGTTTATACCGGGAATCGGGGTGAGCGTGAACGGCGCTAGTCGCTGGATACAAATTCTAGGCGTTCGTTTACAACCGGTTGAGTTCTTTAAACCAGCTTGCTTGATTTTCTTGGCTTGGTTGATGCAAGACGGTCAGCGCAGTTTGACCAAATTGATTATAACTCTGGTTTTACCAGCCATAATTATTCTGTTACAACCTGATTTGGGCTCATTGCTAATTTTGATCGGGGCCGGAATTATAACTTACATTCTTTCTGGAGCACCTATCAGACAACTGGGTTTCCTGGGATTGGTCGGGTTACCGCTTTTATTGATTGCTATCGTCATAGCTCCTTACCGATTGTCTCGATTAACTACTTTTTTTAATCCTGACAGTGATCCGCTGGGCGCTAGTTTTCACATCAGACAAATTACCCTGGCCTTAGGTCAAGGCGGATGGGTGGGTAAGGGTATCGGCAACTCATCCCAAAAATTTGCTTATATTCCAGAAACCAGCACCGACTCTATTTTTGCTATCGTGGGTGAGGAAGTGGGTTTTGTGGGGTCTGGCCTGATTATCATAGTTTTTGGCTTGATGATATTGGGATTAACAAAACAAGCCATCAAATCAAGTTCCCACAAAACCTTGCAACTAGTTAAGTTAAGTTTGGTGGGCTGGATCGGTTTGCAGGTGGTTTTTAATCTGGCTTCAGTAGTAGGGCTTGTCCCCTTAACCGGTATTCCCCTGCCTCTCTTTTCTTATGGCCGGTCGGCTCAAGTTGTGATCTGGTGGGCGATAGGGTTTATACTCAAACAGGACAAAACTCAATCATGACCATTATTATCACCGGCGGTCATCCTACACCTGCTTTTGCTTTGATCGAGTACATTCAAAAGCACCGCCCTGATGTCAAAATAATTTTTGTGGGCAGACAAATCACCAGAACCAGTGATCAGCAAAAATCACCAGAACAAACCATGGCCAAACAATACGGAG
Organism: uncultured Pseudomonadales bacterium; assembly: GCA_964537615.1. Lineage (GTDB taxonomy): Bacteria > Patescibacteriota > Microgenomatia > UBA1400 > PJMF01 > CAZIBX01. The sequence goes on along the minus strand of CAZIBX010000039.1, from coordinate 2,870 downwards.
TAACTTTTGTGGCTCTTAATGCCCCCAAGTTTAAGTTGGGATTTGAGTTAATCAACTTGTGGCGATTTTTGTTACTACTTGCCAGTACTTGGCGGAGCTGGCTGATTATCAACCGAGTTAGGCCAGATGCGATTGTCAGTTTTGGCAGTTATCTGGCCGTACCGGTGGCTTTGGCTGGCTTTTTGTCTGGTATAAAAGTGATTACTCATGAACAAACCAGGGGATTGGGTCGAGCCAATCAGATGATCGCCCATTTGGCCCAAACTCTGGCTCTATCCCACCACAACCCCAATTTAACCAGGTCAAATACTGTGGTGGTGGGTAACTTACTGCGCCAGTCTCTGTTTACCCCCCAGTCTCAACCGCCAAGCTGGCTGAAACCCAATCCTCAACTACCTGTTTTATACATCACTGGTGGCGAACAAGGATCAGAAATTATTAACGCTACTGTGGCCCAAATTATCCCCAACTTGGTCAGACAATTTGTGGTAATTCATCAGTGTGGCCCAGCCAGCGTCACTCGCAACTACAGTCAGGAGCTCAACCAAATCAAAGCTACTCTGTCACCCACTTTAGCTCACCGCTACATCATCAGAGAGTGGTTGGCAGTCCAAGAGTTGGGCTATCTTTACCAGCACGGAGCTCTGGTTTTGTCTAGATCTGGGGCCAATACAGTTGATGAGCTGGCTGCTTTTCACTTGCCCAGTGTTTTAATTCCTCTGCCTTTTGCCCAGGGGCAAGAACAACTCCATAATGCTTTGAGCTTAAGTGACAAGGGCGCGGCAATTTTATTGGAACAAAAGGACTTGACTCCCGGTAATCTGCTGTCGGCTCTGACTCAACTTAAAAATCAAGCTACACAGATGCGGACTCGGTTCCAAGATCAACCTGACCACGCCAAGTCAGCTGATCGTTTGTGGCATTTGATTGAAACAAACGTCAAAAACTAAAATGAAAAAACACGCCTGGATGATTAAACTAATTTGGGTTGTGATTCCTGTCATTTTATTGGTACTGGTTAGCTACTTAGCTCGAGTCACAGAGGTTAAGTGCCAAGTAGATACCAAAAACGAATGTCCAGACTATGTTAATCAAGCGCTGACTGACTTAATCGGCCAAAGCTTGTTAACTGTTTCATCAGGTCAAATCTCATTCAGTCAGAAGTTCACTCCGGAGTATTTGCTCAAATCTTATCGTCTGATCTGGCCAAATAGGGTAGAGGTCACTCTACAACAAATCAAGCTGGTTTATCAGGTTAGTATTGACCAAGTTCAGTTTGTGGTCAATCAAGACGGCAAACTGATTAACGCTCCTCATCAAACATTGATTGAAGCAGAAATACCCGATCTGAATCAACAAAGTCAAGTGATTGAACCGGTTGTTCATCATCAGCTAGTCGATTTGATCGATAAACTCCAACAAAATAACATCGGAGTTCAAAAAATCATCTGGTCGCCCAGTCATGATGCTAAATTAATACTTAAATCTGGTCAGGTGGTCATATTTGACCCAGCAGAACTGGACAGTAACTTGGCTAGACTTAAATTGATATTGAAATCTCCCACTATGACCAACCAACTACCTTTATTCCAAACCATCGATGTCAGATTCCGCCTGCCGGTACTACGCAAGTAGACAGAAATTTGTTATGCTAGGAAGCTATGGCGCACCAAAAAGTGTTAGCTGCGATTGATATCGGCACTGATAAGTGCGTGACTTTGATTGCTACTTTTTCCCGACAAACCGGTCAGATGCAGGTGGTGGGTGTATCGGCAGTGCCAGCCAAAGGCGTCAAGCGCAGTCAGATTATTGATCTGGAACAGGTACTTTCATGTTTGTCAGAAAGTGTCGATGGAGCCGAACGCATGGCCGGGGTAGAAATTAAATCTGCCACAGTCGGCGTATCCGGAGCCCACGTCATGTCTCAAAACTCCAAAGGTGTAGTGGCGGTAGCTGCGCCCAGTCAGGAAATTACTCCAGATGATGTCAGTCGAGTCATCGAAGCTGCTCGGGCTATCTCATTGCCATCTGATCGAGAACTAATTCACATTATTCCCAAAAGTTTCAAAGTCGATTCTCAAGAGGGAATTAAGGATCCGGTCGGCATGACCGGAGTGCGACTAGAAACGGAAGCTCATATCATCACCGGCATGACCACGGCTCTGAAAAACATCGAGAAATGTGTTTTGGAGTTGGGTATCAATATCGATAGCTTTGTTTTTTCCGGTTTAGCCAGTGCTCAAGTTACTTTGACCGATACAGAAAAAGAGCTGGGCGTGGTGGCAGTCGACTTCGGGGCCGGCACCACTTCTATTTGTGCTTACGTGGATGGTTCGCTGGAGTACTCGGGTAGTGTACCGGTGGGAGCCCGTCACGTGACCCAAGATATCGCCTTGGGCTGTCGGGTCAGTATGGATAGTGCAGAAAAAATCAAACTCCACCTAGGCAGTGATCTGTCGTCTGCTATCGCCCCCAAAGACGGTGAAACCAAAGTCGAATTTAATCGACGCAAAAAAGAACTGGATACTATCCGGTTATCTGATCTGGGAGTAGGTAGTGATGAAGTGTTATCCAAGCGCCACGTGACCGAAGGTATCATGCTACCCCGGCTTAAAGAAGTTTGTGGCTTAATCGGCGAGCAGCTGGAGAAGCGCGGGTTACTAGACCTGGTACCGGCTGGTTTGGTCATTTCCGGAGGCGGAGCCAAAACTTACGGTCTGATTGAAGTGGCCAAAAAAACTCTTCAGTTGCCAGCCCGTGTCGCTCTGCCTCAAGAGCTACCTGGTTTAACTAGTGATATTTGTGACCCACTTTATGCTACCAGCATAGGTTTGCTGGAGTTTGCCAAACAAGGTCAACCGGCTGGTAAT
>CAZIBX010000038.1:0-8150 GCA_964537615.1 uncultured Pseudomonadales bacterium | reverse complement strand
TGTACAATCACTTATAGTATTTAATATAAGCATTACTTTTATATATCAAAAGAGTATGGGCGAAGTTTTTTTATCGCTTTTGCTGTTAGCTCACCGCATCGGATTGGTTCTAGTTGGGGTTTATTCCGGTGTCAAAAAATATCATCAACGTTTAGTCAGGCGAGTTATCAGTAGTTGGCGTCAAGCTTATCATCGCTCTCGGGTGATTTTGGCCAAAAAAATCCGGTTGGTGAAAAAGAAATCAAAAGCGGTCAGATTATTTTGGCGCAGATGGCAAGTCAAAGCAAACAAGAAAACATCCTTGTTGGTCAAAAATTTAGTCAAAAGAGTCAGAAGTCGGGTAGCATTGACCGGTATTCTTGGTCTTGGTATCGGGCTTTTGGCTGTTTTAATGTTTCAGGTTACCGTTATCCATAACTGGCCGGCCAGATGGAACAGCATTCCTAATCCGCGCACGATCCAAGATTTTGCTCTGCCGGCCGCGACTTTAATTTATGATCAGAAAGGCACTTTGCTTTATAGTTCTTACGCTGACACCAATCGAGTGCCTGTCAGTTTGCAGTCCATTCCCGCCTTTATGATCGATGCCACGATTGCATCAGAAGACAAACGTTTTTATCAACATCATGGCATTGATCCGATCGCCGCTGTCAGAGCCAGTTTTCGTAACCTAAAATCAGATCACAAACAAGGTGGTTCAACCTTGACACAGCAAGTAGCGCGTTCAGTATTTTTACACAGAAATAAAACTATTTCCCGCAAACTGACGGAGGCCTTAATCGCCATCAGAATGGAGCGCAACTTATCCAAAGATCAGATTTTGGAACTTTACTTCAACACCGTATCTTATGGTGGCAATGTCATCGGGGTTGAGGCCGCGGCCTGGCGGTACTTCGGTAAACCGGCATCACAGCTCACAGAAAAAGAGATAATTTTCCTGGTTTCCATTACGCCGGCTCCGGCTGTTTATAGTCGGGATGATCGGGCAGACAGTCCTCACATCCAGTATGTTTTAAATCAGCTCCGTGATAGTCAAAAAATTTCATCAGATCAGTACGCCCATCTATTGTCAGCTCCGCTTAACTTCAAACCTCAAATTACATATAAACGAGCGCCTCACGCGGTAGATTATATTTTGAATCAGTTAAACCTGATGTACGATCAAGAAACTATCGATCAGGGTTTGATAGTTAAGTCGTCCATTGATTTGGAGACTCACAATAGTTTTCAGCAGATTGTGGCAGAAGAAGTGGCTCTACACGGCAAAGACTTCAACTTCAGTAACGCGGCGGCCCTGGTAGTTGATCCCAAAGACGGACGTGTCATCAGCATGGTTGGCTCGGCCGATTATTTTAACCCGGAGTTTGGTCAGGTCAACTTGACCACATCCAAGCGTCAACTGGGTTCAACTATGAAAATTATTCCTTACAGTTACGCTTTGGAAAATGGTTTTAATTCTGAATCAATTATCGCTGACGTACCCACAAAATTCAAAGATTATAACGACTATACACCCAGTAATTATGACAAAAATTTTCACGGTAACATCACTCTCAAACAGGCCTTTGCCAATTCTTACAACATCCCGGCCTTGAAAGTAACTCATGAGTTGGGTGTAGATAACGTAGCTGAATTTGGTACCACTATGGGCGTGACGGAGTTCTCTGATTTAGACTCCAAACCACCTTTGTCTCTAGCCATCGGTGGTGTCGAGACAACTTTACTTCACTTAACTCAAGCCTATCAGACTATCGCCAATGACGGCAGTAAACTGCCCATCAGTTTAATTGATCAAATTTCTGATTATCAAAATCACACTCTTTATGCTCGAACAGATCAGCCGGTTCAAGTAGTAGCTCCCCAGACAGCTTCGACTATTTTTGACATTCTGTCTGATGCCGGCGCTCGGCAAAGTGCTTTTGGTCGACCGGCTTACTTCAACTTCAGTCGAGACAAAGTTGCTCTCAAATCAGGCACCTCCAACGATCTGCGCGACAACGTTACTTTTTCCTTTACTCCCTCGTTTGTGGTGGCGACTTGGGTGGGCAACAATGACGCTACCAGCATGCGCCATGTGGCATCTGGATACTCCGGCGCATCAGTCATCATGCACAAGATAACTAACCAGCTTCTCCAGAACCGAAACTATGTCAGTACTCAAAATATGCAAGTGATTGCAGAAAGAAGGTAGTTATGTCGCCTCAAGTCAAAAAGATTTCCACAGCCAAACTGTTGAAACAAAAGGAAACCAAAATCGGTTTAGCCGTTTTGGCGGTGTGTGTTTTGGGTATAGGTTGGTTAACCACTCAAACTTTGGTCAAAAACTGGCGCAACTCACGATTGATAGACGATCAAAACCTAACTGCAACCGAGTTGGTCAGTCCGGTACCGTCAGACATACAGTCTGGTACGATGAGCCAAGTTACGGCCAGTCCCAGTGCTGTACCACTGTCTGATCTCACCAACGCCAAACTTAAGGCCGTCAAAAAATTATCCTACACTAGCTCTACCACTACGGTCCGAGTCAGAAAAGGTGATACTTTTTGGTCAATTGCCAAAAGAGTTTGTGGCAATGGCAAACTAGCCACTAAACTGGAACGCCAAACTGGGTATACCAGAAAATGGCTCCAGCCGGGTGATGTTTTGAGTATCAGCTGTGATTAAGCTGATATTAATGCCGAACAATCCTTGGTTGATGCCAATGTTTATTGATGGCCAATGTTAGATTTTTGTCAGAATTTTTAAGTACCATAACGATCAGATGATGTAGGGTCATGTTAAAATGAATGCATGGCAAAACAAACTGGTAAGAAAAGTATGAAACAGAAAGTTAACAAAAATTTAACTGAAAATAAGGGTGTTTATATAACCAAGTCGTTTTCAAACCAATACTCGGCTCAAGCGAAATTTGGATATAAAGTTGCTACTCGTGCTGTCAAAGACTATAAACAAACCCTGTCCTGGCTAGGTGGAGGAGATTAAAATAACGTGCTTGGTATAACTCCGGCACTACTCAAGTCTTCTTTGGAAGTTCTTGCCAAAGAAAAACACGGTGAGCCAGTTCCACAATTTTATGAATTAAACTTAAGTAAACTTGCCTCAACTTTAAAAACACCATTTTTAAGGCCGATTAGAGAATCAAGTTCTTCAGCAAGTATTCTTAAAATCATTGCTCACTTTTTTTGTTTAATGGTCGAGAGCCATTACGCACCTAACGGCAACAAACGTTTGGCTGTTGTTGCTCTTTATTCTATGTTGCAACTCAATGGTTTCATTTTAAAAACCTCTAATGTAAAACTATATGCTATAGCTATGGCAGTGACTTGGATGTCAAAATATGGACTTTTCAATCAAGCAGTAGAAGAAGTTTTTCTGATGTTAAAGAATGAAACCAAAGTTGATGATAAAAATGGAATTGATCCGATAGAAAGAAAAAAACTAGAAAAAGAATTTAATGAGTTTATGCGGTCCAAGTCTTAATCAATTTGGCTATTAGATAATCGCTGTTTTTCTACCCTTGATAATTTTTTAATCTGATACTCGCGCTTTAAGGCCTGACTGCGGGTATCTAGTTTTTCAGCATAAACCAATGTTATGGGTCTTTTGTTTCTGGTATATTTAGCGCCCTGTGGAGAAGCATTGTGTTCTTGTAGGCGGCGACCAAGGTCTGTGGTGATGCCACAGTAATATGAGCGGTCAGCACAAAGAGCCAAGTAAACAAAGTAGGGCATGACCAAACTATAGCAGAACGGTTTATTTCAAAATAGTTTCTGTGCGATTTAGCCAATCATCAAATGTATCTAATCCATCAATTGACATCATCATAGGCGAAATAGATTTACTTGGCAGTCTTAATAATAACTGCTCTCCAATTTTATCAAGCAAATTTAGTATAAGGCACAAATAAATTGTTAGATACGGAACACAGTAGATTGCATGATTTCCAAATTTAATTTTAGTTGCTATTTCATGGGGGAGGAATGCGATAACATCCCCTATTAAATAATATGTATAAAGAGAAAACTCAGGTTGCGTATCTGCAAGATGTATGATTTTACCATCGTGAATTAGTTGTTTTCTTGTTTCTCTCAAGTTTCCAAACCACTTATCAGTTTCACCGATTAAGTTAACTAAATCGGTACCCAAGATGTTTAATCTTTTTTTGTCTCTCACCTTCAGTAATTCGTTATAAGAATGACCCTTTATCTCTATATCGAAATATTTTTCTAAGAACTGACAAATATAGTCCATTATTGATCTCATTTCATAGTGTAGATAAGTAATATCAACTCTTAGCCAGTCAAACTCAAGAAATGATTGATTTGAGATAATTCCCGATTTTGCTAATAATTTTGTTTTATCAATTCTGTCAATCAATATGAATATCATCCACAAAGCATTCGTAATACTTTGGTATTGATAATTGGTCTTTGTATGGTTATTAGTTTGAAAATAAAATAAAGAGGCACTGAGATAAAAAAATTGATTTTAAGATAAAACCATTCTATCTGAGTGTATAGTTAATTGTTTTTTAGTATCTGAAACGAGTTGAACAAAATTTATTTGTTGCATCTTGTATGATAGAAAAATCCAAAAACTTTGCTTTGTTTACCATGTATCAAAAAATTGTGACCCCATCCGGATTCGAACCGGAGTTACCAGGATGAGAACCTGGTGTCCTGGGCCTCTGGACGATGGGGCCGATACAGGCATGAATTATACCCTAATTAAATGGTTTGGCTCTTAAGACGTCAGTTTCTTGGCTCAAGCTTTGGAGAGCTTGATCTTTTTCTTGACCAGTCAAAAGTTTTGGCTGACCGTAATCATAAATTTTGATGGGAGTAAACTCGGCGGTGATGGAGTTATCTGGGTGGATTAAATAGGTGCCCACCAGCCCCAAACGAGTTTCTTCTGACCACATTTGATCAAAAACAAAGTTGCCGTGGCTATATACAATCAGTTTGCCTTGATAAGTTTCACTGGGTTGCCACCAATGCGGGTGGTTACCCAAAACCAGATCTGCTCCGTGATCAATGGCTTGTCTGGCCAATCGTCTCTGCCGATCGGTAGGTTGATGCTCATACTCATTACCCCAGTGAAAAAAAGCAATTACCAAGTCGGCTTGTTTTTTGAGATTAGTCAAACTGTGACGTATCGATTCTGACTCACCGGTCATCACGCCAGCTTGGACGCCGATGTCGTTAAACGCCGCCACTCCGATGCGCTTATTTTTGACAGTTACGACAGCCGATGGACTAGAAGTCAGACCTGAAATAGCCAATCCTTCTCGGGTCAAGATTTCTGCTGTAGACATCACGCCCTCTATGCCGTAGTTAGCCATGTGATTGTTGGCTAGACCGACAATATCAATTCCGGCTGTATGCAGTCCGGCCACCACTTCTGGTGGTCCACAGAAAACAAACCCACCCAGTTTGACTTGACAACCCGGCACGATCGGATTTTCTAGGTTGATGAGAGTCAAATCGGCCTGGTTCAAAAATTCGGTCACTTGAGCAAACGGCCAATTAAAGTCTTGATACAACTGCATTTTTTGGTTAACCGTTCTGGCCAGTAGCACGTCGCCGGTGACTCGCAGGGTAATACTAGGATCAATGGTCGGGGTAGGTGTAGTGGGAGCCAAAGTCGTTGTAATGATGGGAGTGTCTGATGAGCTGATACCTTTTGAATCAGATTGTTGATTGAGCCACAAAACAACTCCAAAACCTATTATGGCCGCCAGGCCAGCCAGAATCAGCCCACGTTTAATAGCCAAAAACCAAGCCATAGGGTTATTGTACAGGCCAGTCAGCCAAACACCAGCTAGGTTACAGTTGGTGTCATAACTGACTGCTAATCTTGTGATTAGTAACATAACACAAGAGGAGAATATGCGATTTAGACAAAACCACCAAAAATATCAACAAAACCCCGCAAAAAATCAGATCAAAAGATTCTTAGTTTTGGCCGGACTACTGGTAATCGTCTCGGGAGTTTTCAGTTTGGTTTATGCTTACTTTACCGGTGTTAGTGTGGCCCAGGCATTAACTTTACAAACTGCCAACTTAGCGATCGAAGCAACTGACCCCAGTGCTGACAACCAACCATTACTACCCGGTGAAACTCAATTCGCCACCTGGGAGATTAAAAATACCGGCAACGTGTCCCAGCATTTTAAGTTTAAGTTGGAAAAAACTTTGATCGAAGAAGGAGAAGTTGATAGTTTGAAAATTATCAGTTTATCTTATGAGCAAGCAGGGAGTTGGACCGAGTGGTTGAGTGACGATCGTGGTTTGACAGGGGAAGTATTTTGGTCTGATCGAGGTGATAACACCGATTTGAAAACTTTACCAGCCGGAGATAGTGTCAAACTTAAAGTCGGTTATCGACTAGATGCTGATACGCCCAGTCAGATGCAGAACAAGTCTTGGCAGATCAAACTTCATGCTGCAGCCAAGCAAACTCAACTGACAGCCGACTGGCCGAGTAGTTATTAAGCCATGATTGTGTTCATGCTCAAAAAACTACTGTTTATTATTTTGGTTATAAGCTGGAGTTTGTCTCAACCGGCAACGGTCCGGTCTTACTTTGTGGGCTTTCACACTAGTTCACAGTTAGTAGTTCAGGTAGGTGACTGGCAAGTTCCCAATTTAAGCTTTCATCTTATCAAGTCAAATCAGACCAGTTATCAACTGAAAGAAGAAATAACTGATCACAATTTTGAACAAATGAGCCAGAACTTACCCGTCAGCTCTCAACCCCGCTGGTTGGGCTTTCGCTATCGACTCGATACAGACTCTTCACTGTGTGGGATCGATTTTGTACCGGTTCAATTGTTTTTTGATCAAGAATTGATCTGGTATATGACTTTAACACCTTGTCAAATCCCCAATCATCAATGGCAAACGGCTGTGGTTAAACTGCCCCAGTCGGCTGGTCAGTTACGTTTCCAGCTATCTATACTTGATGATATCGATGTGACATTTAAACTAGAGTCAGTGACTACGCTGGCCGTGGCCCTGACTGATCAAGACAGAATTGAGATCAAAGCTGACGAAAAACTGCAACGGCCACCGATTGACCCCAGTTATACTCAAGACGGCTATCAGGTCATGGAATACCAGGTGACAGATTTAGCCAATCAAGTGAGTGAGTTGTATAAACTCGTCAGTTTAAGACAGTCAACGCCACCTGCTTTGATTCAGGCACCGACTATTTACCAGGATAGTCAGGGCAAGGTCAGCTTGTCTCTGATGCCTGTCAGTTCTGACTGTTTTGCCGTCAGTTTTGATCAGGTGGTGTCACTAGCGCCAGTTATTCCTTGGTTGGAATGGTCGAGTGCCAACCCACTGATATGTGGCATGACAACTGCTACACCTTTATCTTTGACCATGTCTCTAGACGGTGACCAGCTTAAAATGACTATGACCAACATGAGCGGACTACAATCAGAAGTTATTTTATTTTGAATCGTCAACCGTTTCTGCTTGCCAAACAACCGACCGCTCGGGCATAATGTGTCCAGCATGTCATTTCTGGGTTTAGTGCTTCACCTTTTTCATCCGCGCCGATCCAACAATCATCGGCCCAAAATTTTACATCCCAACTTAATCATTGCTCTATCTGTAGGTTTAATCATGACTGGCTTGGGTTTGATGCAGTTACCCAAGCATTGGCAGGGTTGGGGTGATGTGCTGGGATATGCCTCTTCAATTACTATTGACGAAACTCTGGCTCAAACCAATGCCAGGCGGGCTGAAGTCGGCTTACCCGCTTTACGTCTCAACACTGATTTATCCAGTGCTGCTTTGGCCAAAGGTCAAGATATGTTTGATCATCAGTACTGGTCTCACCGCTCGCCGGCGGGGCTGGAGCCCTGGGATTTTATGAAGTCTGCCGGTTATAGTTTCAGCGTAGCGGGTGAAAACTTGGCTCGGGATTTTTCTACTACCTCTGACATGGTTCAGTCGTGGATGGACTCTCCTACTCACAGAGCCAATATTTTGCACCCTCGCTACACCGAGATTGGTTTGGCTGTGATTGATGGTAAGCTGGCAGGATTTGAAACCACACTGGTGGTGCAGATGTTTGGTCGGCCGGTCAGTGGTCAGCCAGAAATTAATCCCCAGGCCCAGCAACTGACTACTATAGAG
>CAZIBX010000037.1:0-8242 GCA_964537615.1 uncultured Pseudomonadales bacterium | reverse complement strand
CGGACGGGTAGCCAATTTCGCACAGCTCAATAATGCATCCGGTACTCAGGCTGTTTCCATCTCACATGCAGGACCCGGTATAGTATTGCAAACTCAAAATGCATTGACCACCAGCAGCGTGCCGGTCATCAACGTAAGTCAGGTATCTACTCAAACATCGGCAACAGCGGCCTCTGTGTATGCAACCAGTACCAGCAGCACCGGTGCATATTTTACTGCTAATAAAGCTACTAATGCTACCAGAGCTTTGCAAGGTATTTCTAATGCATCAGGGGCATTTGATGTAATTGGTGTATATGGCGAGGCCGCTGCGGTTAATGCCGGGTTTGGATATGGTGTTGTGGGGGTTGACGATTGTAGCTCTCACTACGCAGGGATTGGGCAGTCAGATTTGGATTGCTTCCGTCGTGTTTGGAGCGGTGTTGTGGTACTTCGTGTGGCGGGGTCAAAGCGAAATCACCGTCGGGTTACTGGAAGAATTGTGGGGCGAGAACTTGATCAACTTATTTGCTTCACCCCTGAAGTTTGGTGAGTGGGTCATCGGTTTGTGTAGTGTGGCCATAATTAAAATCGGTTTGACCACACTGCTGGAATCTGTGCTGGTGTTTGTGCTTTATAAAGTCAATTTTTTTGGCTTGGGTTGGTATATAGTGCCGTTTTCACTCATCTTAATCTTAATGGCTTGGGCTTTCGGCTTTTTTGTGACAGGTATGATTTTACGCTATGGCACCAACATTCAAACTTTGGCTTGGTCGGGGATTTACATTCTGTCACCGTTGTCGGCAGTGTACTATCCACTGTCAGTTTTGCCGGATTGGTTGCGATACATCAGTGGTTTATTGCCGTCTAGCTATGTGTTTGAAGCTATGCGATTGGTGATTAGTGGTGGCATTCTTTCACCGGAGTGGATGATTAAACCATTGATCTTGAACTTGATATATCTTAGCTTGGGTTTGTGGTTTATGACGCGATCTTTTGCTGTAGCTAGAAACAAGGGCTTGGGTCATTTACAGTAAGGGGGATTGCTATAATCGACTGGTGAAAAAATTATTTCACCACAGCGGTTTGGTGTTAACAGCTCTAGTGTTTTTGTTCTGCGCCGGACTTTATCTCTGGTTTTTGCAAACACCTAGCTTTCAATCGTTGCTGATCTGGTCCCAGCAGAATGTTATTTTTTTTGTTCTTTTGTTGTTTTTGCTCAAAATAATTTCCATTGTTTATGCACCACTGTCGGGTGGGTTGATGACTTTGGCTTCGATCCCGATTTTGGGTTGGCCTTTGGCTTATGTGGTTGACTATGTTGGTAGCATGGTGGGTGGCTCACTGGCTTATGGTATCGGGCACAAGTATGGTCTGACTTTCATCACCAAAATTTTTGGTCATGGCTCGGCTGAAAAAATCAGTCGGATGAAAATTAATCACAGTCGCGAATTTGAAGGCATTTTTATCATGCGCTTGTTGGGTAGTTCTTTGTCTGACTTTATTTGTTATGGAGCCGGTTTGTTCCAAGTCCGATATAGAAACTTTATCAGCGCTTCACTACTATCTCATCCCATCATCGGGCTTCCGACTTTCTATTTTTCTGGTTTAGCTTTTTCTGGTCAAAACTCTTGGATCGGCGTTGTTTTATTGGTCACCTCTCTGACCTTGATGTATAAAGTGCGTGGTCGGTATTTTGAGTAAATTAAGCAACATGAATTTTTTTGATCACAGATTGGTTCGCCACTTTTTAGCAGAAATAAAAACTATCGGCGTGATTTTGGCAATTCGTAATTTATTGACCGCACTTGATTTGCAACCCATAGTCGTTAGTGGTTCTTTGCCTAAAAATGGCCCAACTTTGGTTATCAGTAATCATGTGGGTGGTTTGGATTCTTTTATTTTAATCAGTCAAATGTTGCGCACTGACTTTCGTTTTGTTGCCATCGCTGGCTACCAAGTATTTGGTCATAAGTTAACTTGTCACTTACTGCCGGTTTATCACATCAACCAGTGGAATACAAATTTTTGGGAGTATCCGCGTGATTTATTGGGTCACAGTCCAACTCTGAATTTAACCCGAGATCAAGTTCAAAAACTTAATCAAAAAACCATTGCTGAAGCTGCCCGCTATGTTTCTGCTGGTGGCTTGGTTTCCATTTTTCCTGCTGGCAAATATGGTCGCAAGCACCAAGGTACTCACTGGAAAATTGGACTTGGGTTTTTGGTAAGTCAAATTAAAAACCCCAAAACCCAAGTGGTTTTTGTTAAAATTCAAGGCACAGCTTCACATGATTTTTTGCGGTTTTTATCAACTTTTTGGCGTCAATTATTTTTCCGACCCAAAAAAATTAAACTGTACTTTTCACCTGCACAAACTTTGTTTGAACTTGTCAAACCATCTGATAAGCCACTATCAATAGTCAAAAATTTGGAGAGTCATAACCAAAGCTTCATTGATAGTATTACAGATCGACACTGATTTGGAGACGCCTATTTTGTCTATTGAACTTGCTACTCACATATTCGATAATGCGAATATATTATGTCCAAAAAAACCTCCACCCAATTATGTATTTGTGGCATGCATTGTCGCTCGTGTGAGCTTTTGGTTGAAGACGAGTTAGCTCAAGTTTCAGGCGTTGAATCTATCAAGATTGATTACCGGACCGGTCGGGCCAGCGTGATTCATACCGGTTCTGTCAGTCTTAACTTACTGGAGAAAGCCGTCCAAAAAGCTGGCTACAGCTTGGGCAGTCAGCAGTCAAAACCGGTTTGGATTTCTCGCTCGGTCAGAACGTGGGGTCAACTGGGTTTGGTAGGGGCTGTGTTAATTTTATTGTATTTAATCCTAAATCGTTCTGGGTTGACACTGCCCAGTTTTAACTATGCTAGTGATCAAACTATAACTTGGACGGCATTACTGGTCGGACTGACCGCCGGTGTCTCAACTTGTATGGCATTGGTGGGGGGTTTGGTGGCCGGCATCATGGGCAAGTATCAGGCCGCTTATCCTGATGCTGGGTGGCAGGCCAAACTCAAGCCATTGGTGTTTTTTTTGCTCGGCCGACTACTGGGTTTTGCTCTGTTTGGGGGACTACTGGGTAGTTTGGGTTCAGTTTTGACTTTGTCTTTGACCAGTACGGCCCTATTAACTCTGATCGTGGCTGTGGTTATGCTGTTTTTGGGGATTCAGTTACTAGGGGTTTTTCCCCGCGTCAGCCAGATGTCTTTGACTTTGCCTGTCGGTTTGGCCAGAAAGCTCCACTAGCAGGATAGGGCCAAAAACTCATATCAGGCCAATTCAACCGCGTTACTAGGAGCGGCCACTTTTTTTGTGCCCTGTGGTTTTACACAAGCCATGCAGTTGGTGGCTTTAAACAGTGGTAGTTTTTGGACCGGGGCTGGCGTAATGTTTTTGTTTGCTCTGGGTACGGCTCCCGGACTACTGGGTATCGGTAGTTTGGCCGGTTTGGTTAAGTTGCGCCAAAACCACTTATTCTTCATGACTATCGGGTTGGTTTTAATCTTGTTTGCTGTTTTTAATGTCAAAACCGCTCTGGCCACTTTGGGAATTAAAACCCCCGGCTTACGATCGCCATCCACCCAATCAATCGTAGGATTTAAGCCAGAAGTTGTCAGTGGTCAGCAGATCATCAGAATGAATCAGGAGGTTGATGGTTATGATCCTGATACTTTGGTGATCAGCAGAAAACTACCCGTCAAGTGGATTGTGACTTCAGTTAATCCTTATAGCTGTGCCAGTAGCTTGATCGTGCCTGATTTGAAAATTTCGCTTTTCTTAAAGCAGGGTGAAAATATCATCGAGTTTACTCCACCAGCTACGGGCGACAAAATCGACTTTTCCTGCAGCATGGGCATGTACTCTGGACAAATTTTGATTACAGATTAATTTTTCCTCACCCAACTTATTCAGGTTGATTCTTTTTACTCGGCAGTAAATGCTTAATAGCCGGAATCAGTGACAGCACGATAATTACCAGGATGATGGGCAGAAGATATTTATCCACTTCATCAGCTGGAATTAAACCGCCCAGGAAGTGTCCGCCCCAGACCATGCCGGTGGTCCACAATAGACCACCAATCAAGTTATAAGAAATAAATGTTTGGTAATCCATGCTGCCGATACCGGCTACAATCGGCGCAAAAGTCCGCACGATAGGCACAAACCGAGCCAAAATAATAGTTTTTTTGCCATGTTCTTCATAGAAACTTTCGGCTTTGCGCAAATGTTCTTGTTTGAAAAACATACTGTCCTTGCGCTGAAATAACTTCCGGCCGTACTTTTTGCCCATCCAGTACCCCACGCTATCTCCCGTCACAGCCGCCGCAAAAGTTAGTAACCAGACCACCCAAACATTGAGGAAACCCTGACTGGATAAGACGCCGGCGGTAAACAGTAAGCTATCACCAGGCAAGAAAAAGCCAAAAAATAGGCCCGATTCAGCAAACACGATGGCCGTAATTGCCAGAGTAGCAAAAGGTCCCAGATTATACAAAAACTGAATGAGATCAAAATGCATAGACACCTTTCTGTTTTTCCATAAAGCTGACGAAGGCCTTATTCTAGAATTACCAATGGGGTTTTGGCTAGTAGCAAGCGATTACAACACCTGCAAAGAGTTGGGTCAGGTTATAATACGCAATCAGATGAACTTCCTCAACATAGTCCTGGCTTCCAGTTTAATTAGTATCAGCTCACTGGCAGGAGTCATTTTCATTACCTGGCAAAAAGATCGTTTGCATCGATTTTTATTACTTTTGGTGGCTTTGTCGGCCGGGACTCTGTTGGGTAGTGTGTTTTTGCATTTACTACCGGAAGCCCTAGAGTTACTGCCGGTCGAGTCAGTTTTGGGGTTAACCCTGACTTCTTTCATCGGTTTTGTGTTG
The DNA here is from genome assembly GCA_964537615.1 of uncultured Pseudomonadales bacterium. Classification (GTDB taxonomy): domain Bacteria; phylum Patescibacteriota; class Microgenomatia; order UBA1400; family PJMF01; genus CAZIBX01. The sequence goes on along the minus strand of CAZIBX010000037.1, from coordinate 3,352 downwards.
TTGGAAAAAGTTTTGCATTGGCGACACTGTCACACAGACGACTGTGACGAACATCCTTTCGGTTACATGAATTTAGTTGGTGATGGAGTTCATAACTTTATCGACGGCTTGATTATCGCCAGTGCTTTTTTAACCAGTCCGATGTTGGGTTGGACAACGACTTTGGCCATCGCCTTGCACGAAATTCCTCAAGAAATTGGCGACCTGGGTGTTTTGTTACACGCCAAATTTTCTCGCCGCAAAGCCATATTTTTTAATTTAATTACGGCTTTTTTGGCTCTGATTGGCGCGGTAACTGGCTATTTTTTGGCCACTCAAGTTCAGGCGCTGGCCACTTACCTGATACCGGTAGCGGCGGGGGGCTTTTTGTATATCGGCGCATCTGATCTGATTCCCGAACTGCGTCAGGAAAAAAACAAAACATTGAGTCTCTACGCTTTTATCATGTTTTTGGTGGGGATTGGCCTCTTGCTGATATGGCGCCACTAGTGGTAAGCTGGGCAGGTATGACAGTGTCATACTTTGATTTATGCGCAACAAGCAGCGTTTAACTATAACTTTGCCCCAAGACTTGATCAATCAAATCGATATTTTAATGAATCGTCAGCAGACAGGTAATCGCTCCCAAACCATAGAAGAGCTGATCAGGCAAGTTTTACCTCCTCAAGTTGAGCAGGCAGTAATCTTGGCCGGTGGGGTTAAGTCAAAACAGCAGATTTTATTGACAGATATCAATGGTCAGTATCTTTTGTCCAGAATCCTGGCCCAACTGCATCAATTCCAGATCAAAACAGTGGTGATTTGTGCCGACTTGCCGACAGTTGAGCAGTTGAAACTTAAGTTTGGGGCAGGGCAAGGCACGGGTGTGTTGTTACGCTACTCGGTTGAACCGATGGCTCTAGGCACCGCCGGGGCTATAGCCAAAGCTACAGCTCTGCTTGATCCCAGCGCTTTTTTGGTTTTACACGGTGATGTTTTAACCGAGCTTGATATCAAGCAGTTTTTCGAGTTTCACCTACGTGAAGGAGCTGTGGCCACCATAGCGGTCAAGCCACGTTTGTCGGAAACTAAGTTTGGCCAGGTATTTTTGCAAGGCAATAAAATCATCAAATTTAATGCCGGTGGTCTAGACAGCGGTATTGCTATCGTTAATACCGGTCTTTATATTTTTGATTGGAGTATTGTGAAACTGTTGCCCAAAACCAAACCCAGTTACCTAGAACAAGATGTTTTTCCGGCTTTGGCCAAAAAAAATGCTTTGGCGGCTTACTTTTTTCAGGGTTTTTGGGCCGATGTGTCAGAAGCAAACAACTTAAGTCAAGCCGTCAAACATTGGTCGCGTGTTTCGTCTCGTTTTCGTGATAGGATAAGTTGATGCCAGACGAACAACCGGTGGCTTTGACACCGACCATTACTCCAAAACCCTTCACTCCACCGCCCACCAAAAAGTTTGAGGCACCCGGTCCGCTAGTGTTATTGATTTTGGACGGCTGGGGGATCGGTCCGGATTATCCGGGTAACGCCATCAGACAATCACAAACGCCCAACATGGATCGTTACCCGCTGTACTACCCCCACACACAACTGGGGGCGAGTGGTGAGTCAGTCGGTTTGCCACCAGGTGTAGACGGCAATAGTGAAACCGGTCACACCAACATCGGGGCGGGAAGTGTTATCTGGCAGGATTTGCCCAGGATCGATGCTTCTATTGCCGATGGTTCTTTTAATCAAATTCCGGCTTTTATCAACGCCATGACTCACGCCAAACAAACCGGTCGTCGCCTGCATTTGTTGGGTTTGGTTGGAGGCGGGTTTGTTCACGCTTCGACCAATCATCTTTATGCTTTACTGACTTTGGCCAAAGAACAGGGGCTGAACGAGGTTTTCATCCATGTAATTACCGACGGACGAGACTCACCACCTACCATGGGAATCAACTATATTCAACGTCTGCAGGAGCACTGCCGACAGTTGGGGGTAGGTGTTATTGCCAGCTTGATAGGCAGGTTTTATGCTATGGATCGTGACAAAAGATGGGATAGGATCGAAAAGGCCTACGACTGTCTGACCAGTGGCGCGCCACTCTCTGCTAGCGATCCGATGCAAGTTTTACAACAACAGTATAGTCAAAATATTTCCGACGAGTACATTCCCCCTACCAACATTCATCCAGCCGACAGTGCGCCGATTTTAATTGAAGATGGTGACAGTGTGATTTTTTTCAACTATCGAGTCGATCGACCCCGCGAGTTAACCAGAGCTTTTGTTTTGCCGACTTTTGAACAGGGGACAACAGGAGAGGACTACGATCCGTTTTTTGAGAAGTATCACCACACCAGTATTCAGCAACCCAGTACACCCACCCCAACTTTTGTTCGTAAAAAAGTTCTGAAAGATCTGCATTTCGTCACTATGACGGTCTATGAAAAAAACCTGCCGGTAGAAGTGGCTTTCACTCCCACCAGCGTACCTGATAATGTCGGGCGGGTCTTATCAGAGGCCGGTGTGCGTCAACTGCGACTGACAGAAACAGAAAAAGAAAGAATGGTGACTTTTTATATGAACGGCCAGCAAACCCAGGCCAATATGGGTGAGGATTGGGTGATTTTTCCGTCCAAAGGCGCTGTATCTTATGCCGATGTGCCGGAAATGAGTGCTAGAGAAATTACCGGCTATTTACTTCAGGCGGTACAAGAAGATCGCTACGATGTTTATATCGTCAATATAGCCAACGGCGACATGGTGGGTCATACCGGTAATTTGCAGGCCGGCATCACGGCTTGCAGCGTGGTTGATCAGCAAGTCGGTCAGATTGTCGAGACGGTTTTGGCCAAAAACGGCACGGTTCTTATCACCGCCGATCATGGCAATATCGAGGAGATGATCAACATGGAAACCGGTGAGCCGGACACAGAGCACTCGACTTTTCCGGTGCCTTTTATCATAGTGGATAGACGGTATGAAAATAATCCGGTAGTTTTGCCAGAAGGTGTGCTGGCCGACATCGTGCCTACTATCTTAACCCTACTACATATCAAAAAACCCGACAGCATGAGCGGTAGAACCCTACTAGTAGAAGGTTGACTCTGGATTTATTTTGTCTCCAGGTGCATACTATCCCTCTCATGGATCATTTCTCGTTTCAAGCAGTGGTACTGCATGGCGATCAGTCCGGTAAACGCTTGGGCTTTCCGACTCTCAATTTTTCTTTCCAGCTCTGGCCCAAGGGTCAAAGACTAGGAGTTTACACTTCTACGGTTATGATTGGTGGTCGTAAGTATGCCGGTGTACTGTACGCCGGGCCACGCTATATTCACTCGGAACGCTTTGACATTCTTGAGATTCACGTACT
>CAZIBX010000036.1:0-8310 GCA_964537615.1 uncultured Pseudomonadales bacterium | reverse complement strand
GTACCAGAGCCAGGCGGATTATGGCCGAACACAAGCTAGACTTGTTGGTAGTAGATTACCTGCAACTAGGCCAAGGCAGAACCAAAGACAATCGAGTCCAGGAAGTAGCCGAAATTTCCCAGGGACTCAAAAATATCGCTCGTGAACTGCGCATTCCGGTTTTGGCACTGTCTCAATTGTCACGGGCAGTAGAAAGTCGAGGGGAAAAAATGCCTCAATTATCTGATCTGCGCGAATCCGGCTCGATTGAACAGGATGCGGACGTGGTGATGTTTTTATATCGCAAAAACGAAGATCAGCAAGAAGCTATGAACTTAAAAATTGCCAAACACCGCAACGGGCCCTTGGGCGAAGTCGATCTGTACTTCCGTGGTGATCGGATCAAGTTCTTCGGCATGGAAACCAAAAGACAGGCGGGTTAGTTTTATACCACTGTAATAAGTTTTATCCCTGCACGGTGTAGCCAAACAGAAAGTAGATCAGTCCGCCAGACAGAACCAGAAATAGCATAAAAAAGCCCAGGTTGGACTTGAGTTTGCGGGAGGCATTTTCTGGATCGGGTGAGCTCATGCTCCAGATGATAACGGCAGCGATAGCAAACCAAACTCCTGCCCGCAAAACGATTGACCAAACACTGTCGATAGCAAATAACTCCATGACTGTTGTCCGCAAAAGTTCCATAGACCTTCCAGTATGGCAAACTTGGTCGCAAAACGCAAGTTCTCTGGTACAATTACAACAATTACCGCCGGGATGCTGGAATCGGTAGACAGGCTAGTCTCAAAAACTGGTGAGCTTTACGCTCATGAGGGTTCGACCCCCTCTCTCGGCACAGCTTTTTAAACTGACAATTGAGACACAAAAATAGTATGCTGTAGTAGTTGCTATGTTGGAAACACTCTTTTCTGTCGGGCCGTTTAGTTTGCAAACTTTTAATCTATTTCTAGTGGCGGGATTTTGTTGTAGCGCTTTTTTATTTTGGCGACGGGGGAGAGAAGAGCATTATCAGGAGGATCAGCTTTTTGACGGTTTTCTCATCTCTTTTTTGTTTGGTTTGTTGTCAGCTCGGGCAGCTTATATTCTGGGTCATCTGTCAGACATGGGTTCATCTATCGGGGCTTGGTTTGATTTAATGGGTCGACCAGGACTAATCGGGCCAGTGGGATTGGTGATAGCAGGATTAGTCTTATTTCGCTTTTCGGCTCGCAATAAATTTGATGCTTTTGAAATTATGGATATGTGGGTGAGTGCTTTGTCGCTGGGTTTTGCTATCGTAGTCTGGGGATTGTTTTTTCACCGGTCAGGTTGGGGAGCAGATTTACCTCAATTTTTACAAGTCATACCCGGCATGACTCTCAAGTTTCCTATATGGTTGGCAGGCGGATTATTGTTTGGCGGGTTGTACGTTTGGTTGGCGCGACTCGAGTTTCGTTACCGACTGATCAGTTGGTATCGCAATGGTCACAACGTGGCTCAACCCGGATTTTTAACGGCTTTCGCCTTAATTTATGGTGCTTTGGCTTTATTTTTACTGACTTTATTTGGCGTTCAGTTTATGCCCTTACCTCACATTTGGTGGGAGAGAGGGGTTTACTTGATGGCCGCTGCGAGTGGGGGTTTAATCATCTTGTCACGCTCGTATCGGTTGGGTTTTTTGAGTTTGAAAAAAAATAAGTTCAGATCTACTTAAAATATGTCCCGATTCAGCTTCGTTCTATGGCCATCGATCATTATTATTTTGGATCAGGTTACTAAGTGGTGGGCTGGCCGGTGGGGTTTGGTGCAGATCAACTATGGTACGGCTTTTGGTTGGGGACAAGAGTATGGCGAGTGGTTGGTGGCAGGAGGTCTATTGTTGTTGACCTGTCTTATCTTTTTCTTTTACTATCGCCACCACCAGACATCTGGTTTTCAACTGGGTTGGGGATTAATTTTGTCTGGTGGGTTGTCCAATCTGATTGATCGGTTGATTTGGGGCGGAGTGCGGGATTTTTTACCCATGATTTGGTGGCGCAATAATCTGGCAGATATAGCTATTGGACTAGGGGTGGTATTATCAGTTATTCAAATTTATCGAGTTTATATAATCACCAAAAATCACTATGTCTGATACCGTTTCTGATATCTTGCCGATACCTATTTTGTTTGAAGACCAGGATCTGTGGGTTTTCAGTAAGCCGGCTGGATTGATCGTCAATGACGCTGACACCCACCAAACCCAATCTGTGCAAACTATGTTGCGCCAGGTTTTACTGTCCAGACCACCAGTTGATAAAAATACTTGGCAAAACTTGGTGCCGGAGGATTTTGACAGTCAGTGGGGAACACCAGAGGAAATTTTTACAAATCGAGCCGGTATGGTGCATCGGCTGGACAAAAATACCAGTGGTTGTCTGGTCTGGGCCAAAAATCCGGGTAGTTTGGTTAATCTGATGGCCCAGTTTCGTTTACGCCAAGTGCAGAAAGAATATATAGCTTTAGTTCATGGTCTGATTGAGCCGGAGGTGGGTACCATCGATTTACCCCTGGCGCGCAATCCGGCCAATCGGATGAGAATCGGAGTTCATCCGGCCGGCCGGCCGGCAGTTACCCAGTATCAAGTTCTGGCCAAATATCATAATCAAGCAGGCCATCAGTTTTCCCTGATAACTTGTCGACCGCAAACCGGCCGCATGCATCAGATCAGGGCTCACTTATCTCACCTAGGTCATCCGCTGGTGGGGGATAGTTTGTATCTGGGTCACAAGACTGCCAAAAAAGATAAGGCCTGGTGCCCGCGCCAATTTTTGCACGCTAGTGCTATTACTTTGACTGCACCAAGGACTGGCCAGAAGGTGAGTGTGATAGCTGGGTTGGCACCGGATCTATCTAGGGTTTTGGCGTTACTTCAGACAAGGATTTGATTGTCACCTTGTTAGAAGCATGGTGATTGGCTATACTCCATCCATGGAGCTGAAAAGTTACCAATTTGACACTGATGGTTTATCTTTTATCGCTCCGACCTGGCCCAATTTATCCGATCTGGCCTACGATGTTTCTCAAAAAATCAGACGATCGGGCCGGAAGTTTGACCGCTTAGTTACTTTAGCCAAAGGTGGCTGGCCGATGGCCTGCACCATGGTTGATTTATTGGGCATCAAAGAAGTGGCTAGCATTGGGGTCAGATTTTATGCGCCGGGTTTTAATCAGCGCTTAGACCGACCCAAAATTTATCAAGATTTACCAGTTTCAGTCAAAGGCGAAAACATCTTGCTGTACGACGATGTGGCAGACACCGGTCACTCACTACAGTTCGTGACTAAGCATTTACTGGAACACGAACAAGTAGCCGCAGTCACTACTGCTACTTTATTTTATAAACCACACTCAATTCTGACACCCGACTACTATGGTGCAGAGACCAAGTCCTGGATCATTTTCCCTTATGACAGTGCGGATACTGTCAGAGAACTTGGCCAGTTGTGGTTGAAGCAAGGTCTGAGTCGAAAAACTATCAGCCAAAGATTAATCCAACTCCACATCAGTCAGATAAAAGTTGATGCATATTGGCCAGAGGGTGTCTGTGACAGCTGAGTTGGCTCTGGATTTGTCTCAAGTGTTAGCATTACTTCAGCCGAAATCTTGACCGCCAGCTGGCCGAAAATATGAAAAAACAAAACATCATCACCATCATCGGCAATATCGGAGCCGGCAAAACATCAGCTACGCCGATTATCGCTCAGGCCTTAGACGCTTATGCCGTTGATGCTGATAATTTATTTCAGACCTCAGACCCATTTCGGGATGGTTATTTGAAAGATAGGAATAGATGGGTTTTCACCAATGAGTTGTGGCTGGTTTTCGAAAGAGCCAAAATTTTGCAGCGAGAACTGACCCAAACCAAACACAAAGTAGTGGTCATCGACAGTGGGCTATTGATGAGCTGGGTTTATGGTTATAGTCACTGGTTGAAACAAACCATGACGCAGGAAGAGTGGAATTTTTTTATCGAGTTGTATGATTTTTTTACCAGCCAGTTGATTGATAACATGACAGTTATATCTTTGCACTATCCCATCGAAACCTTGCTGGACAGGATCAAACAGCGGGGTAGGGAGTTTGAGTTAACCTATTACGACCAGTCCTATTTAAATCAAATAGAAGAGGGTATTGAAGCGCTGGAAATACGTTTAAAAAGCCAGGGAGTGAGAGTGATCCGAGTGGATGAAACTCTGGTTAAAGATTTTGTTCATGAAGAGCGGGGCAAAAAAAAGTTGATGGAGGTGGTGAGGGAGGAGCTTTAATTCCAATTAGTAAATTGTGTAACCATTGGGTTTGTCTTTACCAACATAGTTTTGCACCAATTTATTGGCATTGGGCGGAATACCTCCAATCAAAATAAGCCGTAGTTTAGCCAAAGCTTCGATTCTTTGTTTTTCATCAAGTTTTGTAAAGTCAAAATTTTCTGCTTCTTGCCAATCTTTAATGACAGTTGTGTCGTGATCAACGTGACCATCGTCTTGAGCCAATAACCTGATGGGAACGATTATCACACTTTCTATGTAATCTGTAAAAACAGAGTCTTCATCAACGATAGGTAGGCCGGCATTGATGCTAAAAAGTTTTCGGTAATTTCTAACTGGTCGGTCTGATTTTATACTTTTTCCAGGAATGAGTGGTTGGATGGTATCTGCAACTAATGCTTCAGGAATTTGACGAAGCTTGACAATCACCCTTACTCCAGTTACCGCTTGGTAATACTTACCATTTTTTTCAGCAGAAACGGCTAGAGCCACGTCGTAAGCTAGATTTGCTCCCGCGGGTTGACAGTAAGCTTGTTTCAACCTGTCTACATGCTTATTAATAATTCTGGTGTATTCGTCATATTTTTCAGGATTATCTAAATAATCTTTGGGAATGTCTCTAGACAAGTTAAGGGATGGTGTGTTAATCATTACTACAATGTCTGATCCAAATACTGCTGTGGAACCGCTACATTTCCTTTTTTGTGCCTGGGTTTTTAACTCTGCAATTCCACTGCTAGTTTTGTGCATGGCCACCAATAGGGCTTGATCCCATTTAGGTTCTTCTTGTTGAGAAGATATTTTGTCTATGGGAATCAAACTCGTGCCACGGATAATGCCTAGTTTAGTATGCAACCAAGACTTGAGACCACCTAACTTTTTTTTATTACCAGTGACCATCAACACTCTGGAAATACCATCAAAAAAATTATTAATTTCTTGTCGTTCAGACTCTGACATCTGTAGGAAAAATTGAGCTAATAACCAGTCAGGAAAATAACTATTTGGTTCAGTTATTTGCTCTGGCTTTGGCCGTCTACGCCGTCTTTCTTGTGGTGGAGGCATAATTTGAAAAATTAAATTTCGCCTAGTACCAAAAAACCTCACCTGTTTTTGTATGTTTTCACTCATCTTGGTGTCACCTCGCCGGCGGTTTTTTGCCTTTGAGTTCGTTGCCTGGGAGCGAAAGCACACTTTTCTAGTGAGGCCTTCGCGGTGTATCTGATGTGTATTATAGCAGATTTTGGGTTTTTTGGGTGTTGCGCCGGCTTTTCTCACCACTTACCATAAACACTGTTCCCGGCTGTCTGCCCACTGCCTTTTCCTTCCTTTGTTTGTTTGACCAGATTAGTGAGTACTTGTGTCTGTGTGAGTTTGATGTATAAATGAGTATCAAGATAAGGGGGACAGATGGCAGATCAAATTTTCAGTTTAATTAAACAAGAAGAGAAGAGACAAATCGAGTGCATTGGCTTGATTCCGTCAGAGAACAACGTTTCTCCGGAAGTTTTGTCGTGTCTAGACACTTGTTTAAATGCCAAGTACGCTGAAGGTTATCCTTTTAGACGCTACTATGAAGGCAATCAAGTTGTGGATCAGATCGAGACATTGGCCATAGAAAGAATCAAAAAACTATTCAAAGTGCCCTATGTTAATGTCCAGCCATATTCTGGCAGTCCGGCCAACTTGGCTATCTACTTCGCCTTGATGGAGCCGGGCGATTCCCTGATGGGCTTGAAGCTGACCATGGGTGGTCACCTGACTCACGGTCACCCCAAAGTCACTGCCTCGGGCAAGTTTTATCACAGCGTCCAATATGGCGTGAAACCAGACGCACGGATAGATTTTGATGAGATGTTAGCTTTGGCCAAAAAACATAAACCCAAAGTCATCGTGGCCGGCAACACCGCTTATCCTTTCCAGCTAGATTTCAAAAAATTCCGTCAAGTAGCTGATGCAGTCGGAGCTTGGTTGGTGGCGGATATTTCTCATGTTACCGGCTTGGTGATCGGTGGTCAGCACCAAAGCCCAGTGCCTTACGTCGATGTGATCATGAGCACGACTCACAAAACTTTCCGTGGCCCACGCGGAGCTATGATTTTGGTTACCAGAAGAGGTTTAAAGCGTGATCCCAAACTGGGACAAAAAATTGACTCTGCTATTATCCCAGGCCTACAAGGTGGCCCACACAACGCTACCACAGCTGGCATCGCGGTAGCAGCTGCAGAAGCCATGCGACCTAAATTTGTCCAATATGCTCAACAAATTACCAAAAATGCCAAAACTTTGGCCAAAACTCTTCAGGATCATGGTTTGAAGTTGGTGGGGGATGGCACACAGACTCATCTGATGGTGGTCGATTTGACACCTATCAGGCCCAGTTTGGGCACTCAAGTGGCATTTGCACTTGATGTGGCTGGGATTTACGCCAACCGCAATACAGTGCCGACAGAGCAGGGGAGCCCTTTTTATCCGTCTGGTTTGCGAGTGGGGACGCCACTAGTCACTACTCGCGGCATGAAAGAAAAAGAGATGGTGAAAATTGGTCACTGGATTTCTCAAGTAGTTGATCATGTAGCTGGTTTTGAACAATTACCCGCTGACATGAAAGCTCGGCCGGCATATCTGGAAAAGTGGAAAAAACAGGTAGTGAAAGACAAAAAACTACTAGCTATCCGGCGTGAGGTGAACGCTATGGCCAAAAAATTTCCGCTATTTAGTTGGAAATAGATCGGCTAAGAGCGACAAAAATTATAAAACTTGAGAAGTTTGTCGTTAAATATTGCTGGGTTAACTAAAATAGTATTTTTCTAGTACATCAACCAAACCATCATTTTCCACTGTTGGTGCGATGTAATCTGCAATGTCTTTTAACTCGTCAACAGCATTGCCCATAGCAACTTTGAGACCACAAGCCATAAGTAAAGAAAAATCATTATAACCATCACCCACACCGATGATTTCGTGACGATCGATACCCAAAATTTTTGCCACGTTCAGAACAGCCTGTTGTTTAGTGGCGTTAATATCTGAAAAGTAAACATCCACTAGGTCAGGTCCTTCATAAGAAGCAGCTTTGACAGATGTCACATCATGAAATTCTGAATTAACATGATCAAACAAAGTTTCAGCTTGTTTGACCGAGATATTATGAACTGAAATTTTACGCACTTTATCCGAAGCAGGAATAATTTTTGGATTTTCCAATACTTCTGTTTCGCACGATACTCTCACCAATTTAAATGAACTCGACAGCTTCAAAATTCCGCGGGCATGATTGTTGGGCAAAATTGCTTCCCAAAGAACTTTGCCATCTTCGCTATTTACGATCGCTGCCCCATTATCAACTATACATAGTCCAATATGGCCAAAGTAATCGATTAAATATTTCAAGCGTGAAAAGGGTCGGCCAGTGGCCATAATAAAGACTAATCCCTGGTCAACAGCCGTTTTAATCTTTGCGGTCACGCCAACAGATGGCAATGCTCCCATCGCACTTGGAGTCAATGTACCATCAACGTCAGATATCAGGGCTTTATATTTTGTCATCAACATCAATCAGTTTGATACATTCATTTTAACATTTACCTACTTGCCTTAATCACCGCCATATCTTTGGGCGGCATTTGTCCAGGCTTATCAGTTCTTTCTAACTTTAAAAATCCAGCATTGATCAAAAACTGACTGAAGTCATGCCAAGTATTTGACGCTTTGGGGTGGAATTCAACCAAAATTTCTTTGACCCAATGCAGATGGTCTCCAGCTTCATGCAGAACTTGATTTTCCGTGCCTTCGATATCGATTTTGAGCAGATCAACCGGCCGATTGAGTAGAGAACTTAATGGTTGAACTGCAACGGAAATTTGTTTGATTGGTTCTAGTAGCTCTGGCGACTTGACCAAACCGGCAGCCATGTGCCAACCACTTGACTTGGCTGGCAAAATAAACGGCATAGTGCCTGGCTGGGGGCCAAGAGCAAAATCGGCGATGGTGACATCAGTCAGGTTATTTTCAAATACCATAGTTT
>CAZIBX010000035.1:0-8332 GCA_964537615.1 uncultured Pseudomonadales bacterium | reverse complement strand
GTTCAAACCAGGCAACGATAGGGAGCTAGATAACATTATTGAGAAACCTGACGTAGGTAGTGCACCGTCCAACTTGGCTTCTTATGGTCGCTATCTACTCAAGCCATCTATCTTCGAGTACCTAAACCCCGCCAGTACTGGTAAAGACGGTGAACTATGGACGGTGGACGCTATTACTCAAGTGGCCAAACACGGTCGAGTCCTGGTAGAGAAAACCAAGGGTTCATGGATGACCACCGGTGATCCGGAAAACTACTTCCGCGCCTATTTATTTTTTGTGGCTCATTACGAAAAATACGGCTCGGCTATCAAAAAGTGGTTGGATGAAGATCATGATTTGATTTAGTAGCTCTTTAACACTCGAGCGTGAGAGACAAGGAATTTTCCTGCACGTTTATTCCAACCGGGCGATCGAGTTGTTCGTTGGCTCCGTGGAGTTGACGACACTCTGCCCACCTGCAAATTCGCGGGAACGGTTGTCTCTCACGCTGGGGGGTTAAAGAAATCTATTTTTAGTTACAAAAGACATGTTGGTTTTCTCTTGATATAATCACAGCCGTTTGGCCTCGCCTTTGTAGCTCAGTTGGCAGAGCGCGGTCTTGGTAAGACCGAGGTCTCGGGTTCGATCCCCGACAAAGGCTCCAGTTTTTGTATAGTTAAAAACGCTAGGTTACCCAAGCGGCCAACGGGGGCAGACTGTAAATCTGCTGGGCATAGCTCTACGTAGGTTCGAATCCTACACCTAGCACATTTTTCTGGTCAAAGATGGTGAAGCGTAGCGCCAACGTAGCTCAGCTGGTTAGAGCAGCTGTTTTGTAAACAGCAGGTCGTCGGTCCGAATCCGACCGTTGGCTCTGCAGGGTTTATCAATTGCCACAGAAAATTAACGGTGAGACACGATTTTTGTTGATATCTCTTGGTTTTCACTCAAGGTAAAGAATCGACGTGCAAAATAAAAACCACTTTACAGTGTTTGTTTTAACTGTATAATACATACTCGTTACACATCAATTGGTATCAAAGATATGAAAAATCCAAATTTGTTGGGTGGAAATGATAGGTCTCAAATTACGTTCTCTGAACTAGTTAAAACATTACCCCCTGCTTTGTTTTTAGTTCTTCTTTTGTTTTTAGCCGATGCCGGTATTCTGCCAGCAGAAGCTTTTTCTCCACAACCAGCCAATACTGAACAAATGCCTGGTGATACCGATGGGGCAAGCACAGAGATTGGATCCGGTTCAGAGATCTATCCATTACCACCTGGTACAGAGGTGGCTCAAATCAGTCTGGCCGGTGGTAATTTGGCGGTCACAACTACGGATGGAAGATTGTTTGTTCTACACGTCAACACGGCTGGAGAAAAAGTACTCGATCAATTGTTCGCAAGTGGGGTAAGGGATGTAAGTGTTAGCGCAGACGGTAATGTGGCATTTTCTTTACGTTGGGAAAATTTGGGTAAACAGGGAATTGTGATTTGGTCACCAGATGGTAAGCCAGCAGCTTTTCACGAAATACCTGTGGGAGCAGAAATTGGTTCAGTTGAGTTAGTCCAAGGTGGGTTGGTGGTTTATGAATTGACATTAAATGGTGTCACCAGTTTGTATTACGCATTTCTAGAAGCCAATGGCCATATCAGTAGCGGACCGATTGAGGTTTTATTTTCAGCTGAACTGACTAATTTATCGAGTGCGAAAGGAGACAAAGGTTTGGTTGCACTTGGCTCGTTGGTAACAAATCAAGCCGAAGATGGCTCTGATGTTGTGAGTGGATGGGTGGTCATTTCGACAAAAGAAGGCAAGTTCCAGTTGGGTCAAATCACAAGTTTTAATTTATTTGATGTGGTATCAGATACCAACCCTGATTTATATCGGGTTCTTTCTACCGACAGTGGGGTATATGGTGCGATTGTGGATGGTGATTCAGTCAGAGTTAAACAAGTAAATCCACAAACCATGGAAACACCAGAACTGCCACGCATCGATCTGGGCGGTTTTGTGCCAACTAAACTTTTTATCAACGAAGTTCCCGCTTCTACCATTCCCGGACAAACAGGAGAAAATATTCTATTGGTTTCTGTGATTGGTGAAGATGGAGAAATGAAACGGTGGATATTATCAAATGGTAAAACTTGGCAATTACTGCCAGCAGGAACGAAGTTGAGTTCTGTCAATACACTTGAAGTCACTGGTGGTCAGGCCATAACAGCCAAAGCTCATGATAATAATGTTGTAGTTGAAGGTATTTTACTAAGACCAGAATTAGTTTTCTTAAGCCGACTTTTTTTCCAGATCGACCAGCCAGATTTAGAAATTATTTAATAGTCACCCAGTGGTTCTAGAAAAATCGCTCCATCTTGTGTATACTACATCCCTTCTGACGATACTTTGACCATCAAAAGGACTATATGGCAGGCAAAAAGAAAAAAGGACCTAGGCAAGCATCCGGCCTCAAGTGCAGTGTGTGTAATACTTTTGGTTATGTGACGGTTTTTAACAAAAACAACGAAATTTTGAAGAAGCAAACCACCAACGTTGCCACTTTTCCTCTCAATAAATACTGCAGTGTTTGCAGAAAACACACCGCTCATAAGTTAGCCAAAAAACTGAAGTAACTTTTTTGTTTGGTTAGTAATCTGTCTGCACAGTCAAGAGTTTTTTTGACTAAATGCTATTTGATGGTTTGGTAGGCCTTGATGATATTGGTTATACCTTGATAAAACTTCGGTTCCAACTGGTGGGTAGCATTCATAGCCCGCTCAATCCAACTTTGAGCTTGACCTTGGGCTGACTGCAAGCTGCGGATTTGATCCAGGAAGTCGTCAACTACTGTTTCTCGGCTTACGCCACGTTGCTCAAAATAAGCCCGGACACTGTGTTCCCACTCACCCCATTCTTTCAAAGTTAGTAAGAAACTACCTGACGCTACAGCGTCGTAAGCCATGTCACCGGAGGGCTTGGTGATAAAGCCATGAGCCCAGGGAAAGCCGTACTTGATCAATAACTCGTTGGCATTAAACAATTGAGGGTGGTAAATCAAACGCAGTCGTCCAGTCGCCCGATCCAACACATCAAGTTTGATTCTGAATTTTTTGGCCAAAAATTTAACCAGATCAGCGATATCTTGCTGGGTGCCGGCATAAACCAATAGGCGCAGATTACAATCGGGTTTGCGCAAGTATGGCAAAACTTGAGTCAAAAGCTGTTCAATTTCCGGTTTATTGGTACCGATACCGCCGGTGGTGATACACAAGTGCAGAGACCCCGATCGCCAGCCGGCCTTATACTTTCTACTGGCCAAAATTCTGTCGTCAATCGGTGGCCCGGTCACAATCACTCTAGATGAATGTAAGTGCTTATTATCCAGACCGGCCAGCTCGATGGCATCGTCTTTGGTTTTTTGATCAAAAACACACAGAGTCAGGTTTTCATTATCTGCATGTTTGACGTACTCCGGCCTGACGTGCGGGTCAGTTATAACCTGCACGACTTTCTTACCCTGTTCCAGCAATAGATTGCCGGCTGCGATATGAAATGACAGGATGGGTTTTCTGACTTCTTCAGTCAAAAACAACAGGGGTGGGGTGATGCTTTTGAGAATCGGTAGTTTAGAGCGACCAAACTGGTCAATCCAACCTTTGATAGTTTGTAAAAAGGGGATGCGGGCGATGAGCTGACCGATTTTTTCTGTCATGACGACAGATTTATATTCTGACAGTGCCACATAATTGGTGGGATCGACCATCCAGGCCTTGGTGGGGTCAGTTGCGCCACCCCAAGCTTGGCGCAAAGCACCCAGAGCCATGGAGAAGTGGGCTCTAGAAAACACGATATCACGCCGGACATCATCGGCGGGCAGTTGATGCCAGTCCTTCACGTCTTCTCGAAAAGTACCAGAGACAGTAATTATTGGCAGTTTGGTTTGGGTCAAAAAACGCTTGTCGGCGGCGTAGGCGTGTACCAAAACGGGGTCAAATAAGTTGGACATAATTCTAGGTTAGCTTGTTTATACTGGTCTGTGAAGACCGGATTTTTATCTGTCAAAACCTGACATGGCGTATATAATAGTAGGTGATTGTTAACATAGGGCTGTAGTTAAATGGTATAACAGGGGTCTCCAAAACCTCTATCGGGGGTTCGATTCCCTCCAGCCCTGCAAATCATTTTTTCTCTAGTAATTTCTTCAAAATGAAAATTCGTATTGCTCAACTTCACGTCACACAAAATATTGCTGAGAACGTTCAGAAGATCAAAGCAGCTTTGGATGAAGCGCAGTCAGGTGAATGGGTGGTGTTTCCTGAAGGCATGATTTCAGGTTACTATCCAGAAGATGCCGAATACTTAAAAAAACTAGATTCATCCCAAATTGATGCAGTTATAACTGACATTAAAGATATGGCAGTTGAGAAAAAAGTCCACGTTATAGTAGGCACTGCCTACCGAGAATCAGAGCAGTGGTATAACGTTGCGTTACTGATTGATGAAAGCGGAGTGAAGATTTACAAAAAAAATAATTTAAGTACTTTGGACCGTGATCATTTCACGCAGGGACAAGATATTAACTCTATTTCTGAAGGAGGAGTTATTTTGGGTATTCAAATGTGCCGAGAGCTAGTATTTCCAGAGCAGTGGCGTTTGCTCAAACAAAAAGGTACTCAAGTTATATTTCATATCAACAATGCTATTAAAGAAGACGATAAAAAAAGAGAGTCCTTGCTGATTGCTCGAGCATTTGAGAATCAATATTGGGTTTGTAGTGTTAATAATGCAGATCCTTCCCAGATCATGAGATCAATGGTGATCAATCCTGTAGGGGATATCGTATGGTCGTCGGAGCCCGCAATTGAGATGACTGCAGTATTTGATATCGATTTGACTCAGGTACAAAATATCTACTTGGAGCAAGCCAGGACTGATTTAGTAATAGTTGTTGAACAGAAATAGATTCTAAATCCTTCACGAGTCCCTGCCAAAGTGATGTTGTTCAAACTAAAAACGAAGTAAAAAGGCGCGTTTTTTTTCGCGTTGCCCCCACTGACCATACAACTTACGTCGCTTATAGCATATTGGTAATATGCATAAATGTCGCGCTTTATCAAAAGTTTTTTGAGCAGTTATTTAAGAACTTGATACTTTGCTTGAATCAGACCTTCTTCAAGCTTGGTTTCACTTATCAGTCCCAATTGAACACTCACTTCATCTGATTCAAAAAGTTTTATACCGTTGCCAAGAATTAAAGGATGGACACTGAGTATCATTTCATCAATCGCACCGGCTTTAAGAAATAAGGCATTGGTTGTTCCGCCACCAATTAGCAAGGCCCTGTCGTGTCCTTTTTGTTTGATAAATTCGATTATTTCCTCAACTGAGTCCGTGAGAAAATGCACATTGGGTTTATCACTTTTTCTTGACTTATCAGACGTAATAACGATGTTGGTGACTCCAGCAACTGGGTAGATTTCGCCTTGATATTGGTCAAAAGTTTTTCTGCCCACGATAATGCATCCATGTTCTTCCATAGCTTTTTTAAAGTTAACAGTGTCCACGGGCGATACCCAGTCGGAGTCCCCATTCTTTTTAGCAATAAACCCATCGGCGCTGATGGCCATGTAAAGAGTTATTTTCATAGTTTGATTCTATCAAAGGTCGGCAAGGAACAGAACTTAAGCAGTTAGTTTTTAGTTTTATTGTATTGACAATTAATGTACACACGGTATTATCGGTTCATGGCTTTGAGTATTAATTACAGCGAAGAAAAAAATCAGTTATTGAAAGTTATCAGGGGAATTTGCTTTGAGGACGTGATACCTGTTCTGCGAGAAGGAAAACTACTAGCCGACAAACTATACTCTGTTACTAAGTTTAAACATCAGCGTTTATATGTGATACAAATAGGCGATTATGTTTATGTGGTTCCATATGTCAAAAACATAATGAAGAGTGAAATATTTTTACAAAATATTTATCCAAGCCAAGTTTTGGACAAAATGTATGTGAGGAGAAAAGAACATGAAAATATTAAAAAATAATCCATTTGTTGACTTGGTTTTGGATGAGGAAGAAAGGTTAATAGAGCAGGCACTAAATAACGATTTATACAGGGATGATTCTAAACTTGAAAAAACTAAGAAGTTGTTGGCAGATGCAGCTAGTCGTTATCAAAAGTTACATACAGCCAAGTCAATCACAATTCGTATTAATCAGTTGGATTTAATTAGAATTAAAGCTAAAGCAAAAACTAAGCAAATTCCCTACCAAACATTACTGGGAATTTTGATTCATCAGTATGCTGAAGGAGAAAAGAGTTTGCAGTTATAGGCATAAATTCTAAATATGTTAAATTTTTTGAACCAGATCCGTGAACTACTAAATCGAACTTTGGCCTCCAAATGGTTTTTAATTACTTATCTCACCATTTATTTCATCATCATTTCTGCCGTTTCTGTCCATCGTTTTTGGCAGTTTGAGTACTTTTATTTTGACCATGGTATTTTTGATTCTTCGCTCTGGCAAGTGGCGCGTGGCCGGCCACCCTTAATCGACCACTTTGAAGAAACTGGTTTTTTAAATCAGCTAGGTGACCACTTCACGCCGGTGATGTACTTGTTGGCCCCGTTGTACTGGTTAACTAGCGCTTATGAACCATTGATTTTAGTGCAGAATTTATCGGTAGTTGTCAGTGCGGCAGTGATGTGGTTTTTGGCTAGAAAACTTAAACTGCCACCACTGTTATCTGTCGCACTGCTGGTGGCTTACACCTGGTTTGTGGGTTTGCAAAATGGCTTAATTGCTGGGTTTCACACCGAGTTGTTGGCTCTTTTGACCCTATCTCTGACTTTTTATTTTATGACAATCAAGCGGTTTAGAATGTATTGGTTGTTTTTATTTTTGACTCTGGGACTGAAAGAAACATTTGTCGCCATCGCTGTCGCCATTGGAGTTTATTGGTTATTGAAGAAAAAATACTGGCTAGGACTAACTACCATATTGTTGTCGGTAGGTTATTTTTTTCTTGTCACCAGATGGGTTATCCCAGCCATCGGTGGCCAGCCCTATGGTTATACGTCAGCGCCGGTATCTTTCAGATCTTCTATTTCAGCTCTTTATCAGCCACCCATCAAACTGCAAACGACCCTGATTTCTTTGGCTAGTTTTGGCTTTTTGCCCATTTTTGATTTATCCAGCATAGGGTTGTGGTTGCAGGATTTGTTAACCAGATTTGTCTTGACCAAAGATGGTTTCGCCTGGGGTTTTGGCTTTCACTACAGTGTGATGAGTGGGTTGTTACTTTACTTTACGGCCATCAAAGCCAGTGTCTATTTATTGGCCAAAAAATGGTACCAAAAATACTACTGGTTGCACGCGGGTGTCATCATCGCCGCTGTGTTTTTGGCTCATTTTTATCTGCACGGCCCACTGGGTTTGTTTTTCAATCGTGCCTTTTATCCTCAAAGTCGCAACCATCAGTTTTTGCGCGATTTTATCCAGGCCGTACCCAGAAACGGTCTGACCATGACCCAAAATAACTTGGCTGTCCAGATGACCCACACTCATCAAATTATGTTACTGCGCGATACGTACTGGCGAGTAGCACCGGATACCATCGCCATCGACATCCGGCCTGGTCAAAATCCCAATAATTTTTGGCCGATTGAGACCAAACTGCTTTATGACAAATTAGTGCAGGATCCCAACTATCAACTCCACGAGTTCGCCAAAGAACAGGTTTATTTCACCAAAAAAGCCAATTTCGATCCAGAATTTTACTATAAAGTGGGGTGGGAGAAGCGGTAGAGTTTTTTGGCAAAAATTCAACCAGATAGTCGGTTATGATTTTGTCAATCATGGATCCGATATGTTATAATTAACTTGAGTTAACAATGAGACCTAAATATGACTTTTAATCCAGAAGGATTTGTTAGTGGGGGGGTGGTCGACTGGCGGAAAGTTCTTGACCAGGAAGGTCTTTTAGCCGGACCGTTAGTAGC
This sequence comes from uncultured Pseudomonadales bacterium, assembly GCA_964537615.1. Taxonomy (GTDB): domain Bacteria; phylum Patescibacteriota; class Microgenomatia; order UBA1400; family PJMF01; genus CAZIBX01. Next base: position 348 of record CAZIBX010000035.1, on the reverse strand, counting down.
ATTGTTCCTTGAAAAACTCAGAGATAGGAAATTGTGGGCAGGTGCGGAAGCTGATCCTGCTACCGGAGAAACAGACGATGTTTTTGTACCTCTTACCAACCTGGAAAGTGTGACTTTTAATCTAAAGCAGCTGGTACGATCTTTTATCATAAATAAGGATTGGACAAGAGAAACAATCTTGCGTGAGCTAGAAAAAATACAACTAAGAGCAGAACCTTTTAATGTTGAAGACAAAGATAGCGAACTAGAGACTGCAACTAGTAGTTTAGAAGATGTTGTCGGAACGGATGCATTAAACACGCTAGTGGATAAAATATTGGAAACTCAACAACAAATAATTCAAAGAAG
>CAZIBX010000034.1:0-8386 GCA_964537615.1 uncultured Pseudomonadales bacterium | reverse complement strand
CTTATATCCGTCAACAAAACGACCGGTGGCCCAAACTTCATGCTTTGACCACACTGTTTGAGTACGCCAAAACTTTCGCTTCGATCAGGTCAGTCCATTTGGCAGATTTTATCAATCACATCCAGGTTTTGACCGATCACAACCTGAACTTAACAGCCCAACCATTACCCCAAATTTACAGGGCCGTCAATGTCATGACGGCTCACGGGGCCAAAGGCAAAGAGTGGGATCAAGTCTGGATCGTCGGACTGGACTCTGGGTGGGGCGGTCGGCGTTCCAGTGACAGAATTATTCTGCCCAAAAATATTTTACGCTACAGTCAGCTGACTACTTTGGAAAAAGAAGATGACGAGAGACGACTTTTATATGTGGCTATGACCAGAGCCAGAGTCAGTTTGACTCTGTCTTTTGCCCAAGTCACCACGGGCGCTACCAAACCCAAGAATCAAGTCGCCAGTCAGTTTTTGGTGGAACTGCAAAATCACCAACCACCGCTACTATCTGATTTAACCGCACCAGAAGTCAGCTATGAGTCAGTTGAGGATCGGCTGTCACCTGTTGATCACAATTGGCCGGTTGATCAAAAACTTTTTTTTGCCCAATTATTACAAAATTATGCTTTGTCAGTTACGGCTCTGGATAAATATCTGCGAGACCCAGCCGATTTTGTTTGGGACGTCTTACTGCGTTTCCCCAAAGCCAAAGTGGCAGCCATGGCTTATGGTAGTGCCATACACGCCGGCTTGGAAGCTTTATACCGGTGTGTGATCACCAGCCACCAGTACGCCGATCTAGCCCAAGTTTTGAAAGCTTATGAAACTCGACTCCAAAATGAAGTGTTAACACCGGAAGAGTATGAACGTCGACTAGTTCTGGGTCAGACTACTCTGCGACATTATCATAATTTTTTGTCAGCTGACATACCGCCAGTAGTAGAAGTTGAGCGATTTTTTGGCAGTGGCATGCGTCAGACCCGTTTGGGCCAAATTAAGTTAAGTGGCCGGATTGACCGGATTGATTTACTTGACAACAAAACGCAAAAAGCCAAAGTCATCGACTACAAAACCGGTCGGGTCAAGTCGGTTAATGCTATCTGTGGCTTGGTTGATACCACCAAATACAGTCCGCGTGAACTGGCTTTACCAGAGAGCATCCGTGGTCAGTACAAGCGCCAGTTGGTATTTTATAAACTGCTTTGTCAGCTAGACGCCACTTGTCCTTACCAAGTTGAGACGGGAGCTTTTATTTTTATAAAACCTTGTGAAGAAGGCAAGCCCAGTGTCGAGCGACAACTGGTCGTGACAGATGATGACGTACAGGATTTGATTAAGTTAATTCAGCAAGTTATGGCCGAGATCAACTCTTTGTCCTTTTTACAGTATCTGCCCCAAATTGGTACAGATCCATCAAGCGCCGACTGAACAAAATTAGCAGTAGGGGTAAAACCGGCAAAGCGTGATAAATAAATAAAGTTCTAGACACCAAAAACCAAGGTAACCAAAAACAGATAACTAGACAGATCAAAAAACTATGACTAGGGTTTTCCCGATTTTGTTTTTTGATCAAAAGTCGTCGAATGATAGTCCAGAGTAGTGCCAACCCACCCAGTGGCAAAAGCCAAGTCCCAGCCCAAATATCCGCCTGTTTGAACTGTGAGTGGGTAGGTAAAAAGTAAGGAATAGTCACTTGATTAACAGGCCACTGCCAAGGTCGGCTGGCAAAAGCGTGTTGTTCCGGTGTGGTAACTTGATAACTGATCATGGCCGACTGCAGTTGACTCCAGCCGGAAAAATTAAGCTTGGTTAAGTAGAAGTATTGACCATAGCTCAAGACGTAAACTGTTCCGGCTACAAGTAAAAAAACTATAATTCTGGTGGTTAACCATCTGAATTTGTTCTTGATAGATGATTGGTGGAGTTGTCCACACAACCATACCCAGCAACCCAGCCAAATAAAGCCAGCCGACCACTTGGTAGCTATGGCTAAGCCGGCCACCACAGCCCAGATGACAAAATGTAGCCATCGGGTCGACGTAGTTGATTTAGTTTGCAGTTTTTGCCCAATTTGCCAAGTCAGTAAAATCATCAGAGTCGAAAAAAGTGTCAAAATCATGTTGGCTCCCGCCAACTTGGACTCGATCACCAGCCAGTGATTGACAGCTACCAAAAATCCAGTCATCAGAGTGACCAACCGATGCTGTGGAAATAGTTGGTGACTTAACCACATGGTGACAATCACCAACAATATGCCACTGATAGCTGGAGTTATACGCCAGCCCATAGGGTGATTGCCCATTACTTTTATACCAGCTGCCATGAAGAGTTTAGCCACCGGTGGGTGTAACCACTCGATAGCTGGAGGTCGATACAAATAGTTAGACTTTAATTCTACAAATGGTTGATGCCAGAACTCATAGGCCACGATTTGACCTTGAGCCATCATGGTAGCAGTGAAGGCAAAAAAATCTTCATCAAAGATATACTGACGAGGTTGATCCAGCTGAAACAAGCGCAAACAAGCAGCCACGATTATGATCAGTCCGACTGTGATTTTAAACAATATCAGTTGGTGTTTTGAATAAATCGGTAGCGCAACTTTGACCATGGTCTAATTATAGCCGGATAACTGCACGATCACGGTTCGGCCTTGTTCAAACACCACTCGTCCCAGTTGCTTGATGCCGACCAGGTCTAAATTGGGATAGGCCTCATATTCTTTATCACCGATGAAGATGTAGCTGACTTTATACTCGGCCAGTTTTTGTTTGGCTTCTGGTGAACTGGGATTTTCATAGATGTTTTGTACTTCTGGTGTTCTAGCGCCGGCGATATCAAAACTACCTCGCCACAACCATTCATGGACTCGCCAACCTAGGATAGTATTAAGTTGAGTAAAAGATGAGACCCGGGCAAAAGTGGTGTAACTTTCACCCACGGCTTCTACAATCACTTGATTGGGGTAGGCGGTTTGTTTAAGCCACATGATGGCTTGATAATCGCTGGGATTTTCTTTTTTCAGCCAGGTCAATCCATCTAGTCCTTTGTACTCCCGCCAGCCGTTGTAGTAATCTCTGAAACCGAAATAAGGGTAAATGCCCACTGCTACTACAAAAATCAAAATAGGCAAAAGCAACAGAGATTTGCGCCAACTTGGCAGTCGGCGACTGTCAGCCAATTTACCCATCACCCAACTACCGCTTAAACCCATCAAGATAAAGGCCTGAAATGTCAACTTAAACATGGTGTTGGCTCGAGGATGTGATGGATAGATATCTTTGAAATAAATCAGTTCTGGCAGTAACAACAAGCCCCAGGCAGCTATAACCACAGCTATGATAAAAAGCGGGGTTATGTAGGCAGTGTTTTTCATCTGCCGCAACCACAGTCGCAGCGCCCAGCCCAATGCTATGGCACTGACAGTGATGTGTCCTGTCCAGAGAGCCATAAATCGCCAGAGCTCTGATCTGGTTACGACCCACCTGACACCTTCAGAGATGGACTCAAAATTCAGCCACCAAGGACTGATGGTCAGCAAAGTGGCCACTCCCACCAACCCGGCTGAAATTAAGAGTGACCAAATTAATTTACCTCTTGAAGAAATTAACAGTAGCCCTCCCAGAATAGCTAGAAAAGTGCCATAGATCAGCAAATCCCAGGTACTGGTGGAGCCCAGCACGCCCAGCATCACCCCAATTATCACAGCCCACAGTGGAAACTTGTCAGACCAATTACCCACTTGAGTTAGATTTTTGGCTTGATAAAGAAGACTGGCCCATTGCCAGATGATGATGAGAGTGGGGAGAACCAAGACCATACTCCAGACGTGGGCGTGAAGATCGGACACGATGAAGCTATAAGACGGAAACTCATGAATGGTGTTCTCGATAAACCTGGTAGCATCAGGATACCAATAACCGACAAAACTATGATGGGTCAGTAAGTACCAGGCAGTTTGAGTATTACCACCAAATACCACCAAAAATGCAGCCAACAAACCAGAAGTGATAGTCAGAAAGCCAGACTTAATTGGCCTGACTAGAGCTATTATCAGCCCAAAAGCTTGAGTTAACATCAGGCCCATTAAAAAAGCCAAAAGCAAGTTATACCCGATAGCCAAATCCTGATGAAAAAAACGCAAAGCCACCGAACCCAGGTAATGACCAAAAGTATAGTAATTGAAAGAAAAGCCGGTTAACCACATATCTGGGATAGGAAAAGTGGTGGTATTAAGATAAGTATTGATCAAACCAGCGTCCATAAACTTTTCCAGTCCGTTGATGTCCGGCATGAATCCCCGAGTGATACTTTGGTACATTAAGCCAAATAGAAATAATCCTTCTTCGATTAAAATCAAGTGTTTGGCAGATCTGATCAGCTCTCTCCACTCACTGCCTTGTTTTTTGCCCAGGCCAACTCCTATCACTAGCAAAAACATAAATACTAGATATGCTCCCAACATTGAGTTGATAGGTAACCCCAAATAAGCCAGAAACCAAATGGGTAGTGCAACCAGTAACCAACCGACAGTGCGGGCAAAGGCATAACCCCGGTCAGGCAAATGACGCAAAGGAGTGGATAAGATAAAAGGCCAGCCCAACACCACCAACTGTCCACTCAAAATCCAAGTTAAAACAACAATAATTAAATCATGTAGCATGACAGGCGTTTATTGTAATACGTACAAGATAATCATGATAGCCAAAACAAAACCAAAAACAGTGTAGAGCATGGGTTTGTCGTTGACCAGAACTTGATCGGGGGACTCGCCACGATTGTTTTCATAAACCAATTGTAGATAACGCATGACACCAAAAATGACAAAAGGCACAGACAGCATTAATAATTTTTGGGTATGCAGAGACCTGGGTAGCAGAGGTAGAACGGTAGTTAACTTAAAAACAGCATCGTCGGATTGGTATTGGAAGGCAAACAAGGCATAAGTTAACCAAGTAGCGGTAGCAAACATGCTGGTGTATTGGTCCAACAAACGCTGGCTATAGCGTTTGAGAATTTTTCTAGTTTGTCCGACGTCTTCGATACTGTTATCCAGTAGTGTTCTCTCACTTTGTCTTTTGGCCACAGCCAAAAACAGTGAGGCCGAAATCACGGTTAATAAGAACCATACGTTCATATGCAGATTCACTACCACGGAGCCGGCATAAATGCGCAGTAAAAACCCAGTGGCGATAGAAGCTACATCCAAAATAGGGATATGTTTAAAATACTTGGCGTACAAAATTTGTAATAGCAAATACCCCAAAGCCACCAACCGGAAAAACGGACTTAAAAACATCGAGGTGACTATAACGATCAATAGGCCTGTCAAAGCCGCCGCCAAAGCCAAAGGTATAGGCAACAGTCCAGAAGCGATAGGTCTTTTGCGCTTATAAGGATGGCGCTTATCTGCTTCATAATCGATGATGTCATTGATGATGTAGATGCTGGAAGTCAAAACACAAAACACGCCAAAAGCTGATGTCACTGTCCAGAAGTATGGCCAACTATCCTGGGGGGTGTAAAAAAAGAAACCGGAAAAAACCAAAGGGGCAAACAGGGCAAAGTTCTTGATCCACTGTCTGGGACGAGCTGATTTGATTAAAGCATAGATTAAAATGGGGAGAGGAGGTATAGTCATGTGCGGACTCGATTGTTCAGTTTGGCCCAGATCAAAAAACCAAAAACTACGCCGGTTACCAGCCCAATTGTAACTAACTTGCCCGCAGTATTCAAATACAGTGATAAAACACCCAAAACCAGACTGGAAAACCAATAAAACAAAGCCACTTGCGGCTTAGTCCAACCCAAGACATCCAGCAACTTGTGATGCAGATGACCCCGATCACCCCAGTACGGCGCTTTACCGGCTGCTATGCGGCGCAAGACGGCAAAAATCGCATCAGCAGTAGGGATTGCTAAGACCATTAAGACCGTAGCCACTTTGGCGCCGGAGAGAATGGCTAGTATGCTCAATAAAAATCCGGCGATACTACCTGCTCCATAACCAGCCAGTAGTTTTTGGGGGTACCAGTTCCAGACCAGTAAACCTAGAAAAGCCCCGGCTCCGATAAAACAGAGCAGGGTGGTGTTAAATTGATTGGGATCATCAGTAAAGCGTAAAGACAAAATACCTACTACTATCAGAGCCGTACTGACAAAGCCGGGTAGTTGACCATCTAGTCCCTTGGCCCAGTTAACGATGTTCATGTTCCAAACGATAAATAAAACGGCCAGCATATCGGCCATAATCCAGATATGTCGTGTTTTGCCCAGCAGATCTAGTACTAATTGAGGTTGATCCAGCCGGATCACGCCGGGCCCAAAAGGGTTGGAAACATAAGGAATGCCCACCCCCACCCCTACTACCAACAAAGCTACACTCAAACCGGTCAGCAAGCGTAATAGGGGATGTAGGTCATAAATATCATCCAGCATGCCTACCACAATCAAGATGACAATGCCAGCTAAAATGGCTATCAGATATTTGTCGATTTGTAAAAAAAATAATGCTGCCACCACAATGGCCAAACCCACCACTACCCCACCCCCGCGGGGGAGTGGTTGGGTGTGAACGTGTTTGGCGTGAGGTGATGTGACAGGGTCGGTTAGCCATTTTTGTTTACGGTACCACCACATGACTACCGGTGCGATGCCGGCCGCCAAAGCAAATGTAACCAGTAATTCCAGCATATCTTCTTATAACACAATCAACACAATTCTGATTAAAGCCAAAGCCAGTACGGTTTGGGATAGCAAAGCACTCCAGGAAAATAATTTGAGTAAGATGGGGTCAAATTGGCGCAAAACTTGAGATACTACCCCGTTGATCAGAGTAAAGCTGAAAAGCAACACCGGCAATAACACGATCCAGATCTTGGGAGCAAGGGTCAGACTGGGTTGGGATAGAGTGTAAAAAAGAGGAATGACGGGTGGTAGTAAGGGCAACAGAGCAAAGGTAAGAGTGGCGGTAATAGTACTTAAGACGAAAGACAAAACCATGGGAGTTCTGGTAACGCGGGGAAATAAGCGGCTGAAAGAGCGTAAGCTAAACATTATTTACCTCTGATTAAGCTAGTTGAGCTCAAAATCATAGGATCGGACACTTTGCGCCACAGCGAGGCCTGCTCAAATTGGTGGTTGGGGATGTAGTAAGTGTTAAGCCAACTGGCAAAAGGCGCGTAAGTAATGGGGTCTTTTTTCATGACGATGATAAAAGGCGGGGGGTTGCTTTGCAGTTGGGCCAAAGTGGCCGGATGGGCTTGCAGGTCATCGATGTGAAATAGAGTAATCAGCTTGGTAGTGGGCAAAAATTTGCCTTGAGCATAAAGCAGAGGGTTGCTGCCCCAAATGTACAAAGTATCTACCTGATATTGTTGCAGGTAGGCAGTAATGGCTGTGTTGTCTCTAACAGTCGAGTTAAAACTGTTGTTATACTCTTCCCGACTGATTCTGCCGGTCAGTCGATCAGCAAAACGAGTGAAGTAGGGTCTGACTGGGTAAAAGTAAAAATTGATTACTTTTAAACTGACCATCAGCCAGAATATAACCAAGCCAAAACTCACCATCACCCGCAGATTTTTGCGACTGTGCCAAACAGCCAAAACCAACAGAATGAAAGCAGGCATTAGTTGTAGCAAGTAGTGAGGGTATGGTCGGTTGGAGAGCAAAACAGCAAACAAATCCAAGCCAAACCAAGCCATGAAAAAAGCCACTGATCGGTGCTGTTTGATGGCCAAAAACAAACTACCCATGATAATCAATAACAGAGTTAATCCTTTGCCCGGCAAACTAAACCAGCCGGCCATTAAGGCCGAACCAAATTCTGGTCGCCAGGTACCAGCGTAATGCAAGTTATAAAGCAGGCCATAATTCAAGTACTCTGCCAGAGCTTGGTGGGATGCAAAGTATAAAACAAAAAACAGAAATGGTAGACCTATGCCTAGTGACAAGTAAAGGTATTGAGTCATGAGAGGTTTCAGTTTTTTAATTAGCAACGACCATTCTTGATCCCTGATTGACTCAACGATTGAGGCCAGATGAGGTAAAAATAGTAATAAATAAATAGCAGTCAAATCAAACATGGCTGGAACTTTGGTCATCAGTGCCAACCCCAACAAAACACCAGCCAGCATCAACTGCCAGTTATCTTTGCGGTCTTTGACAGAAAAAAAATGATGAGTATGCAGAAAGTAAGCCCTGACCGACTCAATTCTGGTCATAATCCATAAACTGGGCATGACAAATATCAGCACCCACAGCTCGCCATTGGCCATCGGGCCTTCCAACCAAGGTAGAGTAGTAAGTAGCATAAAAGCTGTAGTAGCTAGGTAGGCCAGGGTTTTGGACTTAAACCAGAAACGACAGACGAAAAAGAAGCTGATAGTAGCCAC
>CAZIBX010000033.1:0-8482 GCA_964537615.1 uncultured Pseudomonadales bacterium | reverse complement strand
AGCATACTTTGGGCGTGCCGGCTGATGTGGTCGCTATTAACGCTTGGGCTCGAGATAAGGGACTGGTGGTGATCGAGGATCTGGCTCAAGCCGCCGGTGGGGTGGATAAAAATAACCGGCCGTTGGGTCACCAAGCCGACATAGTCATTTTATCTTTTGGTCAGGACAAAATTTTGGACGCTGTCAGTGGTGGAGCTTGCATTTTTCACTTTCAGGACCCAGACAAGCAGAGAACTGTGGTGAAGCTAGCTGATCTGTTTATGGCCGACTGCCAACCGGTTCCCTGGCTATCTAGTGTCCGAGACACACTTTATCCCATCATGACTTGGCTGATGAGAAGTACTTATAATTTATATTTGGGCAAATTTTTGATTAAACTAGGCAAAGTTTCCGGCTTACTGCGCTCACCGGTATTGTCTGGTGTGACCGGTTGTCGCTTGATGACTGCCAGGTCAGCTCGACTGGCCATCACTCGTTTACAACAACTCCAATCAGAACGCAGTCGTAGAAGCCGGATCACCGCCATTTATCAAGCCAAACTTCAGCCATACTCTTTGTTCTCGCCAGATCTATGGTCACACTCCAGTCACCAGCGGTACTTAATCACGCTGCCACAAAGACAACGAGCGTTGGCATACTTGGCCAGTCATGGTATTTACTTATCAGATATTTGGTATCGCGCTAGCGTGGATAGCGGTTCTCTGGGTTTATCCAGCCGATATCAATCAGGCAGTTGTCCCGTGGCTGACAATTTAGCTCAAAATTGTCTCAACTTACCCACACACCAAGCAATTACACCCACTCTGGCTGATCAAATTGCAGACCGCGTACTGGCTTTTAACCAAAGGAAACTGACATGAGTTATACCTTTCGCCCGATAGAAGATCGCAGCGTATGGGAAGCATTTATCGCTACCAGGACAGAAGCCAATTTTTTGCACTCTTTCGCCTGGGGCGAGTTTCATAGTCGGCTGGGCAAAACAGTTGTTTATCTGGGTGCATACCAAAATGATCAACTGGTGGCGGTGGCCTTGGGCGTGAAAGAAGAAGCCAAACGTGGCACTTACTTGAGTATGGCCGGTGGACCGATCCTGGACTGGCACAACACCTCACTGGTTACGGAGTTTTTATCAGCTATGAAAACTCATGCCGATCAGCTGGGTTGTGTTTTTGTCAGATTCAGGCCCCAAGTTACAGATTCACCTCAACTGCGTCAGCTGCTCATTGCCCAAGGAGCCAAAGTATCTCCCATGCACTTGACGGCTGACCGGACTATCGAGCTAGATCTAGGTTTAACCGACGATCAACTTTTGGCTGGTATGCGTAAAAGCACTCGGTACAGTATCAAAAAAGCCATCAGTTTGGGTATTACTACTAGTGTCAGCCAAAACCCTCAAGACTTAACTAATTTTTATAACCACCAACTTTACTTGGCAGGCAAACATGGCTTTGTACCTTTTTCGCTTCAATTTTTACAAACCCAGTTTGCTACGTTTTTAAATTATGATCAGGTTTGTTTGATTCACTCTTTTTATCAAGGTCAACTTTTGGCCAGTGCTTTTGTCATTTTTTATAATCACGAGGCGGCTTATCATTACGGTATTTCCACCACCACCAATGCTCAACTGCCAGGCAGTTATGCCACCCAGTGGGCGGCTATAGCCGAGGCCAAAAAACGTGGCTGTACTCGCTATAACATGTGGGGCGTAGCGCCGGAGGGAGAATCTCACCATCGTTTCGCTGGTGTATCTTTGTTTAAAAGGGGTTTTGGTGGTCAGGAAGTAGTTTACTTACCAGCTCATGATTTGATGATCAAGCCCAGTTATTACTTAACTTTTGCTTTTGAAAAACTGCGGGCCGTCAGCCGACGACTATAGTCTTTTGACTTGGTAACTGGTCAAGTAATTGATAAAAATGGCCGGCGCATCTTCCAGGAAAAACTGTTGAAACTCTTGGTAAGTTTCTCGTCTGGTTTGTAAATCGTAACTCTGCCGACCTTTTTCCAGCAGAGCATCAATCCGAGTATTTTTATATCCGGTAAAGTTGGTGCTTTCTCCGGAGTGCCACAAGCCGTATTGGTCTGGATCAGCCGGTATTTTTTGGCCCATCAGTAAGATTTGAAAATCATTGGTGTCAGGAAAGTTGGAAACCAAAATTTCGACTGCGATTTTGGTATTACCACAGACTGATTTATCAACCACCTTACTGTCTTTTTGACACGACTCTTCTGCCATCAGACCCAGTTTTTCCCAGGATTGTTTAATCTGTTCGGCTTGAGGTACAAACTGGGGCGTAGTCGTTAACTTGAAAGTCAAAGGCACGCGAGGTACCTCTTCCATCAACCGTTCCAGGGCTCGATTCAAGTCATACTCGTACTCTTTGCCTCCGGTAAAGTAAGCCCAAGAATCAGGATTGATCGGGCCTTTGGCTCGGGTTGATTCGTTCGGTTTGGGGGTAGCATAGGAAAGGGCTTGGCGAATATTTTTGGCAAACATTTCTAACCGGTGATTAAAAAATAATCCCAGGTATTGATCACGGCGGACAGTAGAAGTGGTTTTGACCCGTGGCCAGAGCATGATGTCATATGTTTTGGATAAATCTGGCAACTCATCAATCTCACCTCGCTTGAAAGCCGTAATAGCATCATCTTCTGTCAAATAAAACTTGTACTTGAGACGAGTATCATTGTTTTCTATGGTTAAAGAGTTTAAACGGCTGCCGGTATTTTGATAGTTGATGATTTTGTACTCTCCTACTCCGATCAGGGTGGGTTTTTTGAAAAAGTAGAAACTGGTCAAACTGCCCTCCTTAAAAACCGGAGCAGAAACCAAAGTAGGAAAGGGGGCATAGGCACTGGGTAGCTTAAATACCACGTCAGATGGAGTCAAAATTGTTTCCACATCTTTAAACTGATACTTAATGTCTTCTGGTACGACTGATTGACCATCGTGCCAAGTGATGTTGTCTTTGATTAAAAACCGAAAAGCCAGGCCTTGTTGCTCGATGGTCCATCGACTGGCCAGCAGTGGCAGGGGAGTTCCGTCTGGACCGATAGTAGTCAGGCCACTAGAGATTTTGGAGGCGACTTCTTCTGGCAATGAGTTAAGAGAGAAGCTACCGACAATGCCGATATAAAACTTTTTATGTTTCTCGATTTGGGAAAAAGCTAAAGGGACTAAATAGGAAAATAAGCCCGCCGCCACAATCAGCGACAACAGAAATGCCCAACCATGTTTTTTGGCGTAGGCCAAAATGTACCAATATAGTGTCCGCATAACAGCAGTATAAGTTACTGACTTAAGAGTGACAACACGGCTATCAGCACCAGCAGTCCGGTGCCGACGATGGTGGCATAATAAACAATCTTCTCCAGACCACGTCTGGTGTGATAAGTTTCTCCGCCACCGCGCCAAAAACCACCAAAACCACTACCGGAACTTTGTAGCAGGATAAAAACTGTCAACAAAATAGACAAAACCAGTTGGGTGATTAAAAAAACTGTATGCATAAAATATCCTTTTAGCTGGCTACCTCTCTACCTCTGGTTTCCCTGATGACGGTGACCGTGACTGTACCCGGATAGGTGACTTTGGCTTTAATCTCGTCCCTGATCTGACGTGACAGTATCATGACATCATCGTCTTTGGATGTCTCTGGTTCCAACAAAACCCTGATTTCTCGGCCGGCCTGGATGGCGTAGGCAGACTTGACTTGAGTATGAGCAGTAGCGATTTCTTCCAGTTGAGTCAGTCGAGTCACGTACTCTTCATAGTTCTCGTATCTGGCTCCTGGTCTAGCACCGGATATAGCATCAGCGATGTAAACCAGCATTTGCTCTGGGCCAGAGAACGGCTCGTCTTCGTGATGTTGAGCGATACAATCGATAACTGGTTGGGGAATGTTGAACCGCTTGGCGATTTTAACACCCAGCTCTACGTGGCTACCTTCTTCTTCTTCTGAAACTTTACCGATGTCATGAAGTAAACAACCCAGTTTAACTATATTCACATCTACGCCCAGCTCACTGGCCAGTTTAACTCCGATTTTAGTCTCCTCCACAGTGTGAGCGATTAAGTTTTGACCATAAGAAAAGCGGTACTTGAACTTACCAAGCATGGCCATCAGCTCGACTGGTAAGTTATAAACTCCCAACTCGTGACACAACTGTTTACCGGCCTCAAAGATGAGTTTGTCCACCTCACTGCGGACTTTGGCCACCACTTCTTCGATTCTTGAAGGCTGAATCCGACCGTCTTTGATTAAGCGTTCCAGAGCAATTCTGGCGATCTCACGTCTGACGGGGTTATAACAGGACAACCGGACTTCAGTCGGTGAAACATCAAGGTCAAGATCGACCCCGGTTTCACGTTCAAATGAGTTAATGTTTTTGCCTTGTTTACCGATAATTTTGCCTTTGGCCTCTTCATTTGGCAACGTCACCACTGAAACGGTATACTCGGCTACATAATCGGTAGCGCCATGTAACATGGCATCGATCAAAATTTCTTTGGATTTATCTTGGGCTTCTGCCTTGGTCTCTTCCTGCTTTTGGCGGATAAATTGGGACATGTCCCGAGACAAGTCTTGTTGCAGTGTTTCAAAGAGTTGCTTTTTGGCTTCATCACTGGTTAATCCGGCGACTTTCTCCAGTTTGTCTTTGGTGGCTTTTTGGTTGGCCAAAAGTTGCTGACGTAGTTTGCGCAGTTCTTCATCTTTTTGATCAAGCAGTGATTCTTTGGCGTCGAGTTGGGCCAGGCGAGCGTCGATCCTATCCAGTTGTTGAGCCAGACTGCGTTGCTGTTCTTCCAGTTCTTTGCGAGCGGTTTTGGCGTCTTCTTCTGCTTTGGCCCGGATGGATAGAGCCTCGGTTTTGGCTTCCACCACAATTTCTCTGGCCTTGGCCTGGGCTTCACGTACCAGATTGAGTTGATCCAGATTTTGATCAACAGCAGTTGGCAGAGGGGTTTTGGTTTTTTGAGCTGGTGGTATGAACGGTGTGGCTACGGTAGTAGGATGACCGGGCGCTCGGGTTTTGAGCGGTTCTACGGGAATGATCCTTGTGGTACTGGGGCTGGCTGGTTGTTTTTTGGTGCTTGGGTTAAAACGAGGATGAGTTTGTTTTTGACCAGGTCCAAAAAGGGTGGATAAATTGCTAAATAATGACATACGGCTCCTTAACTAAATGAGCCGTCCGCAAGTAGATAGTCAGACCAAAGATAAACTTACTCCACCGACCGCGCATTTGGCGCTGATACCGGCTGCTAATCGAGCTGGTAGTTGATACATACGGTGATAATCTCTAGTTGGTACTATCGGTACGGACGTACTGTGGGGTGATTATAACCGTCACGCTAACTATAGTCAAACCAACTTTATCTGGATTTAGCCGTCAAAATAATCAATTACCAGACACAAATCTTGATTAGTGCGGAGTTTCAGCTACCTTGTTTGTGTCTGTGTCGGCTGTGGTAGCAGTTTTCTTCTTGTCTGCTCCGGCTTTCACTTTGTCCCAGATCTCTTTGTGGAGTTTGGAGATTAAATCCTTATGTTCTGCCAAGTAGTCTTTGGCCGCTTCCCGACCTTGGGCAATCACTTCACCGCCATACTTGAAGAAACTGCCGCTTTTTTGAATGACTTCAAACTGTGATCCCAGATCAATCAAGTCGCCGGTCAGAGAAATGCCGTTTTGATCCATGTCAAACTCGGCCACCCGGAATGGTGGTGCGACTTTATTTTTGATGACCCTGACCCGGTGACGACTACCTACAATTTTATCAGCTTCCTGGATATTGCCGATTTTACGCACATCGAGTCGCATGGTGGCATAAAACTTGAGGGCGTTGCCACCGGTGGTGGTTTCAGGATTGCCAAACATGACACCAATTTTCATCCGGATTTGGTTGGTGAAAATGACCAAAGTTCTGGTCTTGCTGATGGTGGCGGTCAATTTACGCATGGCCTGGCTCATCAACCGGGCTTGAGTTCCCATCTGGTGATCACCCATGTCTCCCTCTATTTCCGATTTGGGTACCAGGGCTGCCACTGAATCAACTACCAAAACATCTATTCCGCCAGACCGAATCAAAGCTTCGGCAATTTCCAAGGCTTGTTCGCCATAATCTGGTTGGGAAATCAACAGGGCATCTAGGTTAACACCGATGTTTTTGGCTCTATCTGGATCCAAGGCGTGTTCTACATCAATAAATGCCGCTGTGCCGCCGGATTTTTGGACATTGGCGATAGCGTGCAGACAGAGCGTGGTTTTGCCCGAGGCCTCTGGCCCAAAAATTTCTATCACCCGGCCTTTGGGGTAGCCACCCACTCCGACTGCCAAATCAAGTGATAGTGAGCCAGTGGGTACGACCGGAATGGACTCCATATTTCGCAAAGCATCGCCCATGCGCATAATCGAGCCCTTGCCGTAATCCTTCTCGATTTGTTGCATAGCGATACTTAAGGCCTGCTGTTTGGGATCGGCATTGTTTGTGGGTTGTAGATTAACTACTGGTTTTGGCATAATATCTCCTTATAAAGTATATTTTGATGTATTTTGGGTTATCTTTGGTTGAAGTACGCCCAATCTACTACAGACATACCCGAAGTGTAAAGGGTTTGACTGACAACAAGTGTAACAACATAATATGAGCGATGATTTAAGTTTTGAATATCGCAGGATATTTTATGAATAGAAGGATAATCGTTAACAAAGTAGTACATCTATAGTAGAGCTATTAGTCTGATAATCAATAGAAACTTTATGTCAGAGACAAAAATATACGTTGAAGGCAATTTGGCAGGGTCTGTAAACTTTCAATCCAATAAGTAAGGACCCGGATTTTATGCAAATGGTTTAACAGTACGGCAAGAATTTAGACGTCGGGGACTAGCAAGAAAACTTATGGCTGAATTAATAAAACTCTCAAAAGGTCAACCTATATATTTGGAAGTTGATGAGACAAATACTGCGGCAATAGCTTTATACACGCAATTAGGTTTTGGCAATCAAGAAACAATTCGAGCTAAGAATGGTCATAGTTATGTCAGAATGTGTTACGGATGTAACTCTTGAACTTTTCTTAATGTTACCTGATCTAAAATTCAGTTGCGTCAGTTACTAAAACCGACTAGCATATTGATATTCAGATATGACTAAGTTTAAAAAATTTATTCAACGCTTAGGTCCAGGATTTATCACTGGTGCTTCAGATGATGACCCATCAGGTATTGCCACTTATAGTCAAACCGGAGCTATGTTTGGCTATGCTCAATTGTGGACGGCTCTATTTTCACTTCCGTTCATGGCAGTGATCCAAGAAATGTGTGGTCGCATCGGTTTGGTTACGGGCAAAGGTTTATCGAGCATTATCCGACATCATTTTTCAAAAAAATTTTTATTTTTTACAATTGCTCTTTTACTGATTGCCAACACGATTAACATTGGGGCTGATCTTGGTGCTATGGCTTCAACCCTTGAATTGTTTTTGCCGTTACCTTTCAACATTTTGTTGATTTTGATTACCGGTTTAACATTAAGTTTGGAAATTTTTGTGCCTTACGTTCAGTACACGAAGTATCTCAAGTATTTCGCTTTGTCACTTTTCACATACGTATTTGTTGTTTTTATCGTCAAGCAAGATTGGGAGCAAATTATGATCTCAACCCTCATGCCCAAAGTAGTTCTTACCAAGGCTTACTTGATGAATATTGTGGCGATTTTGGGCACTACGATTTCGCCTTATCTATTTTTTTGGCAGGCGAACGAAGAAGTAGAAGAAGAGGTAGCTCAAGGTAAACTGACTACTATGGGACAGGGTGTGCCCAGGGTTACTAACAAAGACATTAGATTTCTGCGGGTAGATACAGTGATCGGTATGTTTTTCTCCAATGTTATTATGTTTTTTATTATGACCAGTGCGGCTTCAACTTTATTTGTTAAAGGATTATTTAATATCGAAACCGCAACTCAAGCCGCTCAAGCCCTTAAACCACTGGCCGGTGACGGAGCGTATATTTTATTTGCCTTGGGTATTTTGGGAGTGGGCTTGCTGGCTGTACCTGTTCTTGCTGGGTCAGCCTCTTATGCTTTATCAGAAGCTTTGGGTTGGAAAGAAGGGTTGTATAGAAAATTCAACCAGGCCCATGGTTTTTATGGCATTATCATTGTCGCAACCATATTGGGTTTAACTATCAACTTTTTTGGCGTATCACCTTTTTCTCTTTTGTATTACACCGCAATTATCAATGGAGTTTGTGCTCCCATTTTGATTTTTACTGTTTTAAAAATAGCCAATGATCAAGCCATTATGGGTAAACATACTAACTCTAAGATAGTGAATATTGTTGGCTTATTTATCGGAGCAGTTATGGCTTTAGCTGCAATATTACTACTGGCAACTTTACTTTGATTAAAAACAACAGTGAGTTTATTCGTCAGTTCTAAAACGAATCGCAACCCCCCATTAAAATAGAGGGGTTATGCAACA
>CAZIBX010000032.1:0-8547 GCA_964537615.1 uncultured Pseudomonadales bacterium | reverse complement strand
CCAAGTTTTATAGCTGATGCTCTATCAGCAGCTTTAGCCTCAGCGGCGAGAATATCAGCTCTTGTAGAATTATCAGGATCCAATCCAAGTTTTATAGCTGATGCTCTATCAGCAGCTTTAGCCTCAGCGGCGAGAATATCAGCTCTTGTAGAATTATCAGGATCCAATCCAAGTTTTATAGCTGATGCTCTATCAGCAGCTTTAGCCTCAGCGGCGAGAATATCAGCTCTTGTAGAATTATCAGGATCCAATCCAAGTTTTATAGCTGATGCTCTATCAGCAGCTTTAGCCTCAGCGGCGAGAATATTAGAATCAATTGGTATTTCAGACATGGTTGTCACCTCCTTTTTAAATTAATTGCCAAAATTATATCAAATTGGCTTTTTATTATGGCGTATAACGTGAAGCCTATCTGATGTCACGTAGGTTTACAATTTGATTTTATCATCAAACCTATGTGATATGGGTCGAGTGAAGTGCAACGAACAAGCCAGATAGGCAGAGTTATGTGACCCGAGGATTGATTGTTAAAATTTCCCCCCAACAATCAATCCGAGAGTGCAACATGGTCGAGGAGCAAAGCGACGAAGAAGTAATAAAAAACAAACAGATGAAGTTTTTGGTTATGCCTCTTCTGTGGGTTTAGGTTTTAGGTGAATACCTGATCGATAAGGGTATATCGTGCCGTGAGAATCTTTAATTTGTACAAACTGGCTATGTCCAGCGAGTTCTCTTTCGGCTAAGGGTACGTCTCTCGTGGCGTCTACTTTAAAAACTTCATCTCCAAACTCTCCGGGCACGAGTACCTCCATTCCTGATTTATAAACGATGGGCTGGGCTGCTTTTGGTTTTTCGTTAAATTTATCTAACATTGTTTCTTCCTTATATGGATAATAGTTACATGTGTATTATAGCACGTTTGTTTTTTATTATTTCACATAACGTTTGCGGATAAAAGAAGTTTGCGAAGCAAATTTGGACGGAGAAACCTGCAAGGTTTCGTAGTCTTTTATCAGCTGTTATATTCCCCGAAGGGCAATAATTTAGTGCAACGTCCCGAAGCGAAATTTTTGAGTTCAGAAAAAGCCCGTTTTATCCAATATATCTAAAACGAGGAATTTCTTTGCCCTCGATATTTACAGTTTCAAGGAACATGCTTATTGGTCTTGCCCACAGAGCATTATCTCCAAATTCTTCAGAATGATAAAGAGCTTTGTAAATTACTAATTCCTCAAGCGTTTCACTATGTCTGGCAAGACCAATAACTTCATATTGCTTACCTTTGTAATGTTCATATTTTCCGAGTTTTAGATCCATAATATTTCTAATAAAAATTAAACTTTATAAGTTTTATCACATTAAGGGCTTTTTCTGAATTGAATATAACTCGTTATTATACGAACCTTTATGCATAACTCATACACTTAATTGCGTATTATGCGAAATAATGATAGTATAATAAACATATTAAATATACCATTTTCAAGGAATTATGCAAACAGAACTTCAAAGAACAGAGCGAGAACTGAAAATCAAAAACTATAGCCCCAAAACTATAAAAAGCTACCTTTATGGCTTGCGAGAATATTTTTCTTTTAAGGGTAGTGATTTTACAAAGCTTGATCAGGAAAATATTCGAAATTTTTTACTCCAATGTGAGCAAAAGCACATTTCACCGGGTAGCAGAAATCTTTATTTGAATGCTATCAAGTTTTACTACCGTAATGTGCTTAGGAATAACCAAAAAATCGAAATTCAATCTGCTAAAAAACCAAAGAGCTTACCTACTGTTTTATCAAGAAGCGAAGTAAGCATGATTTTAGAATCAATTAAAAATGCAAAGCATAAACTTTTGTTGTCACTCGCTTACGGAGCAGGACTACGGGTAAGTGAAGTTGTATCTTTAAGAGTACAAGATTTAGATTTTGAAGAACTGACTGTACATATTAAACAGGCAAAAGGACAAAAAGATCGGATAAGTGTAATACCGGAAAGTTTGATTAATAATCTGAAAAATTTGGTTGCAGGAAAGACAGGCAATGATTTTGTCTTTGCGAGTGAGCGAGGTGGAAAACTAACTACAAGAACAGCACAGAAAGTTTTTGAAAATTCGCTCGCGGCTTCGGGCGTAAAAAAAGACGCCACTTTTCATTCACTTAGACATTCTTTCGCTACGCATTTGCTGGAAAATGGCACTGATGTCCGCTATGTGCAAGAGCTTCTTGGACATCAAAATATTAGAACAACCCAAAGATATACACAGGTTACTAATCCAATGCTAAAAAATATTAAAAGTCCGTTATGATAAATTTGCGCTTAAAAACGGCTGGCGAGCCCTCGCAGATGGCGAGTCAACAAAGACAATTCCTAACTGGCGGAAGCGGTGGGATTCGAACCCACGAACCAGGAAACCCGGTACGGGTTAGCAACCCGTTGCAATTGACCACTATGCGACGCTTCCTTTTGTGACCTAGATTGTATCACGACCAGATCTGATTTGGGGCTAATCAACCCTGGCCTGCTCTACCACCATTTGTTTAATTTTCTCGTTCTCGTCCAACAAACCACTGAAAAAAAACAAGCCTGGCTTGATAGTCAGTTCATCCCAAATGTAATTTAAATCATCCACCAACTCATAACCAGCGGTGTGAACTTGATCTCTGGCCAACCACACCAGTTGACCCTCATCATTTTCCTGACCAATTGGTAAATTTTTGTCTGGCAAATCTACCACAAAACAACACACCAACCAATCCTGACTGTATCCCCCCTCCAACCGGCCGATAGCTTTCAAAATACAGTCTTTGGGCTTGATAACTAGACCAGTTTCTTCCTCGATCTCTCTGATAGCCGTCATCTGAAAAGTCTCACCTATTTTGACTTTGCCACCGACACCATTCAAGCGACCGCCATCAACCTTGTTGTGCCTCTTAGTACGGTGGATAAATAAGTAATCATCACCACAACGCAAAAAACAAGTCACTGACTGGACAACTGGACGTTGCGGCGACTGGTGGGTGAGGATATTTGAACTCATATCACTGAATGATTAAAAAACTTGGTGTAACTAAACCCAACGTGCAGTATACTAGCACACATGCATATCAAAAAAGCTTTGGTTACAGCCGCTGGCTTCGGGACCAGATTTTTGCCTATCACCAAAACTATCCAAAAAGAAATGTTGCCGATCGTCAATCGACCTTTGATCGACTACGTGGTTGATGATTTGATCAAATCTGGCGTAGAAGAAATTATCTTCGTCATTTCCGAGCACAATATGCAGTTGATTCATTACTACCGAGAAAATTTGCGCTTATATCAATATCTGGAAAAAATGAACAAACTTTCGCTTTATGGTCAAATCGAGCACTTGCATACCAAAGCTGTTTTTTCTTTTATCAAACAAAGCGACGCGGGAGAGTACGGCACCGGCGTGCCGGTTAAACTGGCTGAAAATCATCTGAAAGACGAGCCAGCTTTTTTTGTGTTTATGGGCGACGACTTTTTGTTTTCTCCAGGCGGAGAATCTGAATCGGCCAGAATGGCCAAGCTATTTGACGACTCTGGCGCTACTGCTCTGGCTACCTGCATCCAAAAACCCCAGGCCGAGCTTCACCGATACGGCGTGTTTGTGCCCAAACTCAACGGCAAATTCCAAATGCTTGACCACATAGTGGAAAAACCGGCTCCCGGCCAATCCCCTTCTGATTTGGTCAACATTTCTAAGTATATTTTCACTCCTACCGTGTTTGAAGTTCTGCGCCAGCAAAAACCCGACCAACAGTCAGGCGAGTTATACATCACCGATACAGTCACTCATTTGGCCAAAAATCAGCCGGTGGTGATTTACCAACCTACGGGCGAATATCTGGACGGTGGTCATCCTTGGGGTTGGCTGAAAGCCAATCTGGTAGTAGCCAATCAAAACCCAGAACTAAAAACTGAACTCCAAGCTTTTCTTAAAAACCAATTGGGTAAATAGGTCGGTTTTTATTTTTTTAATCACCCAAAATCACCACATACATGTTCTGACCGTGTCGGACACAAGCGTTGTTAAACTTATTATTGAGTAGCGATTCGCGATGACCCTTGGTGCTAGAGTCAAAACACCACTCGATCAAAGCTGTCGGTGTAGTGGCGACGAAACTTTGGCCGGTTTTCATGTTAATGCAGTACTGGGAAGCCAGATCCTCGCCGATAGTACTACCCGGATAATCTTTTATGGCTTGAGGTAAACGCAAAGGATCGGCAAAATCGGCATTAAAACCGGCGTGTGAGTCCAAAGTACCTAGCTCTACCAAATCTTTGACTCTGGACTCGGCGTACTGGCAGAGATGGGATTCCTCAACCAACTGGTGCACTTGATGCGTAGACCGATAGTTATTAAGAGCCAACAAAACATCTGTATCGGAGAACTCCGGTACTCTGGTCGGAGTGACTTTTTTGGGCTGGGAAGTAATTTGAGGTTGGGTGGTAGTTTTGGGTTGAGTAGTGATTTGGGGCTGGGCATTAACTTGAGATTGGCTGGTGGTTTTTGCAATAGTAGGAGTCACCACCAGATCTGCATCGGCGCTGGCTGTGGCATCTGGAGTTTTGGTTTGACTACCCAGGTTGGTGTAATAAACCAGTTGTTTTTGTGAACCTCGCATTCTATCGTTGATAAAAAAAGGCAACAGAATAGAAGCAATGACCACAAAAATCAGTAATCTGATTAACCGACCTTTTGACCAAGTTGAGGACAAACTCGAGCTGGAAGCAGGCACAACAGAACGCGGTGATGGACCGGAACTAGGCATATATTGAGTGTACACCAATGTAGATCAAGATAGTTTAATAAATAGACGACAAATACACGGTGTAGACAAAATAGAGCTCTAGGTATATCTTACCTGCATGGCCAAACTGTCATCTTTATCGATTTTCTTTCCCGCTTTTAACGAAGCCAAAAATTTGCCTACTCTGATCAAACAGACGTTTCGTCTCTTGCCTGACATAGCCACAAAATATGAAGTGATTATTGTCAATGATGGATCTGTAGATAACACCATAGCGGTTATCGAAAAACTCCAACTGACTTACTCTCAACTCCGATTGGTATCTCATCCCAAAAACTTAGGTTACGGCGCTGCTCTGCGCACTGGTATCAATCACAGTAAATATGACTGGGTATTTTTTTCTGATGCTGATCTACAGTTTGATATCAAAGAATTGGCCACGTTTTTGCCAGCCAGTACAGACAATAAAGTAGTCATCGGCTACCGGACTCACCGAGCTGATGGCACCAGACGCCATCTTAATGCTCGGCTGTTCAAACTTTTCATCGATTTATTATTTCGTCTACATGTTAAAGACATCGACTGCGCGTTCAAACTTTTTGACAGAAAGCTGGTTCAGTCCATTAAATTAACCAGCTCCGGGGCTTTCACTTCATCTGAACTGCTTTATAAACTGAAGAAAAAACAAGTTAATTTCAAACAACTACCCGTCTCACATTATCAAAGACGTTTCGGCCAATCAACCGGAGCCAACTTCAAGGTTATCATCAAAGCCGGTTTGGAAGCCCTGGCTTTATATTTAAGTATTAAGTGGACTAATCTCAAAAACCTGACTTGGTAAAGTGCGTGAATTATGGCTTAACTTCACTACCAGAATCGGTTGGTTCTAGGATTTTGGGTTTAAGAATGCGATAACCCAGCATGGGACTGGTACCAACAATTTGACCAACTTCTGACAAATGGCTGGTATCGGCCACACAATCTTTGCGCTCCAAATAAAGACTGTTTGTAACAACTGGATGATTAGAAAAATAGTCACCGGAAACACAATCGCTGTCTGCCGCTATCACATTGTCCATCTGATCAATTTTTAAACCCAACTGAAATTTTTGAGCCCATACCGGGCTGAAATCTTTTTTGGCAAACAAGTAATAAATAGGAAATGTGGTGCGATTGGCCACTACCAACTGATCGTATTTTTTGCCTTCAGTCAGTAAAAATTTGGCCAGACTCAACATGCCATCAGAGCGATACAAACTGGTGACCATATCAAAATGATGATAGTACATAAATCCAACAAAAGTAGTTTCAAAACTTAGCAAAATCAGTAAGCCAATCGTAATAATTCTGCCTCGGTTGATTTTGACCAATCGAGCCACAGCCCATCCGGCCGTCATCACCAGTGGTAAGCTGATCAAAATTGACCGTCGGACATTGGGTGATTCGATCACGGTTGTGGCCGCCGGCACTGGTGCCACCAACCACAAAAGAGCCAGAAATAAAAGTAATTTTTTGTCTGTTTTTAATTTGTGATCAGTCGGTATCAATAATGTTAAAAATAACAACCCGATTGTGAGAAGAACCGGTCCGGCTTCTGGCACCATATAGCGGGTATCCTTCCATCCGGTGAAAAATAAAAATTGTGGCGAGTAGTACTGACCATACTGAAATAGAAACTCCCGCCCAAAACCAAGTAGTTTGTTATGAAAAACTCTAGCCAAGGTAGCGGAGCTATGACCAAGGTTGTAAGTCAAAACATTGATACGGATCATGACACCGGATTGCTCACTTAAAATTGAGGTCTGACCAAAACGCCCCCTACCCCAATCAGTTGTCCCGATATAAAAAGTTAAAATTACAAACAACAAGCTGGTCAAAAGTAAACTCAAGCGCCAGATCAATTGTTTTTTGAAATTTAGCCACCAAATAACTGTCGAGCCGATGAAAAGCAGTGGCACATAAACTCTAGCTGTGTGGTAAATCAAGTAAGAAAGACCAAACAGCAAAACTGCCAAAATGTAAAACCGCCATTTTTGTTTCTGCAAAGCTGTCAGTAGCGCCCAAATCCCACACAACAAAAAAAACATTTCGATCACACTCTCGGTAGTAGCTCGTGATAAAACTACATGCCAGGGCAAAACGGCCAAAAATAAGGCCGCCCCATAGCCGGCTTTGCGGTTCTGGAAAATCAAACTAGCCAAGCCAAAAATCGGTAAAACAGATAACGCCCCCAAAAAAGCAGTGGGGAAACGGGTAGCAAACTCATTGACTCCAAAAATATAAGTGCTTAAACCGTCAAGATACATGGGTAAAATAATGTAGTAATCACCAAATTTATTAAAGTACAACAAGGGCCATGGATTGCCATATAGATCAGTGCCGTTTTGCCACAAGTAACGACCCAAGTAACCACTTAAAACTTCATCTTCGTAAAATGAGCCAGGTAACTGACCCAACTTGGCAGTGCGTAAAAATAAAGCCAAAATGAAAATTAACAAAATGGGCCAATGTTTTTTAAAATTTATCAGTAAGGTGGTAATGATACTTTTTATCATTTATTTGGGATCAAGCCGGTTTGAATAATTTCCAGCCGACAGTGATGTTGGGCACAACTTTTTAAATACTCTATCATCAATAGTCTATCAGAACTGACGGGCCTGGCCTGATAATAATCAATTAAATCATCAGCCGTATAGTGCTTGCCATACCACAGCGGATCACCTCGGAAATTGCGGATAATGAAGTCAGATTTTTCCTCTGGTTCAAAAGCTTTTTTTCGAACTAGCAAAAACGACCAGTGGCCGTCAGAAATAAAATTAATAATATCAGATGACGTCAGAATAGAAACATCACTGGGTAACATGAAATGATAATTTCTCATTTCTACTACATGATCGAAACCGACAACTTTTCTTTTGGCGGTAGACATAAACTCGGCTGGACTAATTTTTTGGCGGAAAGCGATAAAGGCATAACTCAAGTCCATATCAGACAAAATAATATTGATATCGGCTCTGTTATATTTTTGCTCTATTTGGTCAATCACCTGATCAATGCCTGGTTGCCAATCTATGGGTAAGACTCGATCATAGATATAAAAATAACGGAATAAAAATAAACCGGTAAAAGCTAACCAAATACTTAACAATACAATGACAAGTAATTTCCACTTTTTGGATTTGGTAAATGATTTCAAAATTTGAGATAAGCCAACTGCCGCCAAAAAAGTCAGGGCCAAATGAAAGTCAACTAAACGATTCAATACTGGCTGTGTAATAGTCGTAGCGCTGATAAGTGGCGCAACCAACAGATAAACCAGCAACAACTTAACTTTGGCCAACTTAAAATTTTTGACAAAAAATAAAATTGCAAAAAATACAAAAATAAGTTCTACCGGATTGATGTTACCCAAATAAATAGGGTGTAAAGAATGCCAATTATTATGATCGCCATCAAAGTAAATTAAAGCCGGGTTAAAAACGGCCAAGTAATTGCGCACAAACATTTCTGTCGCCAAAACATATTTGTGTTGAAAAACCCTGACTGGAAACGAAGGATAACCAGAAAGTAGTCCTGCGTGTTTGAGAATTTGCGATTGAGTGTCAAGTTGGGTGTCTGTAAACAACGTCACATTTAATTTGCCTTTGGTGGCTTGACTACTGGCTAGAGCAATTGCAATAAAAATACCCACCATAGCAACTGCGACAAAAATCCATAACCTAGTTTTGATTTTTTTTGAACTATGTTTAATAAACAAACTGGACGAAAAAAT
>CAZIBX010000031.1:0-8862 GCA_964537615.1 uncultured Pseudomonadales bacterium | reverse complement strand
ACTTCATCCTCAAAAACTGCATCTTTGCTTTCTTTCTCATCAAAAAAGCGGATTACCTCGAGCATCTTTGGGTCGTCTTTAAACCAGCTCAGGTAAACTCTGTAAGGAAATTCTTTAGCTAACTCAAATGCCTCTGCGGTATAAGGCTGCCCATCGATCACAACAACCCTCACATCAAAAAACTTAATAAGGTCTGAGGTTTGTCTCCATCGATCCTGGCCTTCGTGATCCTGGAGGATTCCGATCCAGAATATCTCCTTCTTGTTGCCAATCATCACATGGTTGCCTTTACCGGTTCCCATGCCTGTATCAATACCCATCACGTTATATTCACCTGATGTGTCTGCCTTGGTTTCAGTTATGTTTCGAACAAACAGGCTTGCCGGGATTTTCTGGTCAGAAGATAGGTAAGGTAGGCCTAAAACGAAGTTGAAGAAGTAAGTGTCATCATCAGCATCTTTGCGTTCTCTGATGAGATCTGTGGCCGTTTTCCAGGGACAGTGCATTTGGCTAATCCAATATCCGGAGATGGGTCTACCTGGATAGCGAGCCTCCCAACTGCCGTAGTCATTTATATAGGCAGGGGTGATTTCTTTTTTACATTGTTGACAGACGTAAATGCCTCGTTCTTCATCAACGTTTTTCTCCCATTCCATATGTTGGCGGAAGCTGCAGTGAGGACAGTTAAACCTCCAATGCTTTTGGTCGGATTGTTCGAATATTTTGTCTACTCCAAAGTCTGGAGTAGTAGGTGTTGAGAAAAAGTGCTGACTTCTGATTTTGGAATAACCCATACGGGAGGTGTAGTCACGAACAACTTCCGGTTTGGATTTATCCAGCTCGTCGTGGATATTGCGGTCAGAGGTCAACATGATGGCTTCTTTTTCAGTGTAGGTTCCTTTGAAAAAGAGGAATGATTTGCCGATTTGCTTTTGTTCTATGGAATCGACATCTTTGCCACTAACTCCTTCCAGGATGCAGGGATTTACCTTAACCAGGCGATTCACTTTGCTTTTAACAAATTCTGAGACATCATCCACAGTCGGCAGAGTATAAATCTGATTAATGCCCCAAAATCTCGCTGCATGGAAAGCTCTCAGGATTTCCATTGTGCTGGCACCAATTTGGGATCCTTTGCGGATTACCTGAACAGGCGACCAGTCGGAATAAATATCAAGCATAAAGCGGTGATCTTTAAACTCGATCGGGTCGCCGTTTTCATTTTTTATCTTGTTCTCAGTAATCCAGAA
The DNA here is from genome assembly GCA_964537615.1 of uncultured Pseudomonadales bacterium. Classification (GTDB taxonomy): domain Bacteria; phylum Patescibacteriota; class Microgenomatia; order UBA1400; family PJMF01; genus CAZIBX01. The sequence continues at coordinate 7,612 of CAZIBX010000031.1, read as the reverse complement.
CAAAATGCTATTTTTTTGTTGTACTTCGTTGTCGGTCATAAAATTTTTTGATTGCCTTGTCAATTTCCTGGCCTAGAGCTTTTTCTTCCGGGGTTGGTGGTTTTTGCTCATCCTCGTTAATGCTGTGAGATACCTCTGTTTTCCCGGTTGAGAGCCCTGACTCTGTCCGAAACATTTCCCAAGCTTTTTTGAATTCGTCTACTGTAATTGGACGCGATCTATTAACCTGTGATAATAAATAGGTTCCAAGCTTTTCATATAAGCGCGAAACTTTGATAGCCCTTTGTTTTTCAGACCTCTGAAACTCCAGCGTCATCAATTCTTTTTTTTCTTCATCCCAAAGCTTGGATCTCTGAACCCAATGAAAGTTGCTAGACCACTGGAATAATGTTTTAAGTGCTGGCCTTTTTCCTAATCTGATTCTTGAGTTCTGTTCCTCCAATTCTCGCCCCATTTCTGCCCACCTTTTGCTCACCTCCCGGATACTTCTTTTCAGCATGTAACAATATGCCAAAAACGCTGAGAACTGAGCCTCTGTTTCTCCCGGCATTTGCTCTATCAGAATTTGTGATTTACCTGGTTTTTTCTTCATAAAACATTACATTTTTAATCTTTTCACTCGCTTCCTAATTAGGTCGCAAAACTTTTCATCCCGCTCCATAAGGTAGGCGACTCTACCTGTTTTGTGAGCGGCCATCAGGGTGCTGCCTGAACCTCCGAAGAGATCTAGAACGATGTTTCCGAATCGACTGCCACCTTTAATTGCCTTCATGATCAGCCACTCTGGTTTTTCAGTAGGATGAACCATTTCAGTAACTGCTTTTCTGGGCATATTCCAAACATCACTTTCGTTTGTCTCTCCGGTGAATACATGCTTCTCGCCTTGCTTCCAGCCGTAAATAATGCCTTCAGCTTTGGTTTTACCTTTACCTTTTTTACCCTTCATAATCTGTTCGTACTGCTTTTTATAGTCACTCCAGCCAACTGCAAAAGAGGGCTTAACCCAAACAATGGCACTACTGAACACAAAGCCCGAATTCAGCATCTGGTAATAAAACAGAGGGTAGGAAGTATATCCAGTGCAGACATAAATAACTCCTCCAGCTTTGAGGGCATCGCGCATGGTATTGAAGAACCCCTCAGTAAATTTCTTAAAGTCTTCCTGACTTTGGTCATCACCTAAAATTATTCCTTTCTCAGTATGGAATTTGCCTTGCTTTTCTTTGCTGGTGTGGGCTACGTTGTAGGGAGGATCTGTGAATACCATGTCTGCTAGTTTTTCTCCCATAAGTTTATTAACATCGTTTGCGTTGGTGGAATCGCCACACATTAGCCGGTGGGGACCAATCTGATAAATCTCGCCATATTTTGATATGGGTTCAGTGATATTTTTGATTTCTTCCTCAGTGTCCCAAGGTTTTTCTTCTTCTTGTTCCAGAAGCATTGTGGTATCCAAGAGGTTACTTACTTCTACTTCGTTAAAACCTGTAAGAGAGATATCAAAGTCTGACTGAGTTAGGTCTGTTATTACTTGAGCGAGTTTTTCTTCATCCCATTGGTCTTCAATCTTGTTGAGAGCAAGATTTAGTGCTTTTTCCTTTTGTAGTGGAATATCAACGGAACTGTAGGGGATCTCAGTCCAACCTAGCTCTGTTGCTGCGCGTACTCTTTTTTCACCACCCACAATGACATTTTCTCTGCCTTTATGGGTATTGATAACAATAGGCACAGGGCATCCGAACTCCTCAAGTGAGCGCTTTAGTTGTTCAATAACACTCCTGGTTACTTTGCGAGGATTGTATTCTGCAAACCTCAGTGAGCTTATTGCTATTGTTGGGTATGTTTTATTTTCCATAGATTTAATAATTTTTTAATGTTTACCTTAACTTTCAGGATGAGAAATTCATGCCATCGCAATTTATTCCCATCCTGAGGGAGAAGAGGAATAAACTTGTACTTTTCTTTCTCATTCATTTTCGTTTAATAATTTTTTAATAACTTTCAGCACTTTTTCCCGCTTCTCGATATCTTTGGTGTATTTGGCAATGACATCTTTCTTTGTCAGGTTTTCTTCTCTGGCTCCCAAAGGTGATCGCCTGACCACAGTCTCAATTACTGTGTCATCATCGATGTCTGTTAGAGTTTCGATAGCAATTTCCATCCTGAGGACTTCCTCATGAACGCTGTTATAAATTTCTTCTAGTAGTTCAGTTCTGGTTTTGAGCATATGTTTAATATTCAACTTTCGATTTATTCTTATTGAATGTTTCCTCTGACCATTCCAAAGTTTTTCCTGTCTTCAAATCTAAAACCATGTAAATCGTTTTGCCTGATTCGCTTTGTTTAGTTCCTTCAAAGTGGTACTTCGGATTTTTAGGGTTTTGGTCTTTTAATCCTGGTTTCATATTTGATTCACCTCCTTTGCTTGAATAAGTTTTTGACCTATTTCCGTGATAACTAAGGTGGTTACCGCATTTCCTAGACACTTGTATCGCTGGGTGTCACTGATTCCTTCAGTCCAGTTATCCGGAAAGCCTTGTAGTCGTTCACATTCAACAGGAGTTAAGCGGCGAATGCTTAGGCCGTCATAGATACCATGCTTGTCCTGACTGGTTAAAGTGAAAGCCGGATCTCCATTTTCTTTGAACCTGCGGCCGTTTTGTCGTTTCTCCATGCGGTCCGGAGTTAATACCGGAATTGCTACACCATTGGGATTAGAAGCTCGGATAGTAAAGGCTTGATCCTGGTCACCAATAACTGTTCCTGCCTTAGCAGCCCGGCTCTTTTTTCCTTGGCCAACTTGAACCGGCACTGCGTATAATCCTGTCTTACCACCCAGACCACCGGCATTTCCAGCGATGGTTGAAGCTATGCCATTGGATGAGTAGACCCTCTGGCCCTGACTAAAGTTTCGACTGTTTTGTTTATTGTTTTTTAGCCACATATCTCTTTTTCCTTTGATACCTCCGATGTAATGGAGGTAGGTTTCTCCGGCATTCCGGAGTGATCCATAACGGGCATCAATCGTGCTCGAAATCCTCGACCTTCCTGCTTGTTCTGCATACTTCGTCTGATGAGAAATTGAGTAGCTTTCGCCGATAGGAAATACTTCCGGTCGACTTGTTCCTCTAAGATGTCCGACAATAAAGATCCGCTCCCTGTTCTGGGGAACTCCGAAATTCTTGCTGTTAAGAACTTGCCATTGATACTCATACCCCAGGTCGGAGAGAATCCCAAGTATTGTCTGGAAAGTTTTTCCCTCGTCATGACTAAGTAGCCCTTTAACATTTTCAAGGAGAAAATATCGGGGTCTTTTGTCTCTGATAACCCGAGCGATTTCAAAAAACATAGTCCCTCTGGTGTCCTCAAATCCCAATCTTTTTCCCGCGATGCTAAATGATTGACAAGGAAAGCCAGCACAGAGGAGATCGTGGTCTGGGATCTCGCTTGTGTTGACTGTTCTAATGTCTCTGGTGTCACATTCTCCATAGTGTTTTTTGTATATTTGGCTTGCATATTTGTCCCATTCGTTGGACCAGACGCAATAAAATGCACGCTGGCCGTGCTGTGATGCTCCGCCCTCACTGTTGGAGCCACCTTCGGATTCAGCTGCCACTTTCTGTAGCCCATATCTGAATCCTCCAATGCCGGCAAATAAATCTATAAATTTCATGATTCATGTTGTGTTTGTTGTAGAGCTCTTTCATTTGCTCGGATAAGAATTTCTATTACTTCGAGTGTCGTGCCTGTGGCTTTTTGAGCATGGGACTTTAGGACTTCCGTATTTATCTCCAGTTCTTGAGCTGACTTTTGATGAGGTGTGAGAGTTGACAGTTCTTTCAGGGCAAAAACTAATTCCCGTTCTTCTAGATCGGTCATTACGGAATCAACCGTTTCTATCCAGTGGTCGGTATTGCAACCATTTGAAGGTGGACAGTATGTTTCTCCTAGATCTCTGGTTTTTCCTGAGTTTCTGTAGTCCTGGTAATATGGCAAAGTTGCAATTCCTTTGGATACTGCCTGACACGCTGACTCAAATGTGGGGAAGTTATTTCTGCAACTACTCCAGCCAAATGGATTACCAGCACAGGCGTTTTTGCCAAAGGTGCTTTCGATTCTGCTTATTCCAACCAGGAGATAAGGGGAAATATTGTTTTCATCCGCGCAGGCAACAAAAGCGTTGCTTTTCTCCGTTAGCGGACTTTCAAATTCTCCGAGGAGTTCCCGGATCGCATCAGTTCTATAAGTGAAATATTCTTGATTCTGAATATCTCTGTCAGGTTTTGGAAGATCTGTAGGAGTCGGAACAGGTGAGATGAGTTCTTCTGGCACACTATTTATGGCACCCTTGATAAACCCAATAATGGCTATACACAGAATGATTGTCAGTATTATTGCTATTAGTTTTTTCATACCTCGTTGCCGGCACAGTGCCAGTAAAATAACTGTTCTTTATTGCGAACTCCGACAGCGTCCTTGCAATAGGAAAGGGCTGCTACTAACTTACCTTCCTGGTTATTGAGAAATGCTTTCTTGACGTGACTAAAAAACTGACGGGTCGGTTCACCCATCATCCCAAGCTCACTCCAAATCCTGATGGCATCAACTTGCCACTCATATTTGATGCCGTTGTTTTTACTTTTTCCTGGCTGGTGATGTTTGACTATTTCTCCTATCGAAGCAATTCCGTTTCCTGAATTTTTATGACCCACAGTACTATTGTCATTTTCTTTGTCTATATCTTTGTTTGTTCTCATTTTGAGACGCGGTGGAGTCTCAATTTGATACGAATCGTATCCCGATTTGATACCCACCGTCTCATTTTGAGACTCGAACTTAATCATGACTTCATCGAACCAATTAGAGGTTGCTTTTATGAGTGCTGGCTGATCAGGGTGTTTTTCCAAAAGGCAGAGAGACAAGCCTTTGTTTATCGCTCTGAAAACTGTCGCGCGGCCGAGGTCTAAATATGCCGCTAAGGTTTCTTTCCTTGCGTAGCACCAACCCATCTGGGTGTTCTTGGGATTAGTGGCTAGGTTATGAATTAGGTCAATCACACAATATTCGTTAATAGTTAAGCCAAGTCTCACCCTGGCATCGTGATTTATAGTTGTGTAGTTCAATCGTGCTACTTTGCTCATGTTTGGTTTTCAATCGGCGTTTACTCATAGGCTGTACAGTTTTGCTAGATTGCATTTGGCTCGGGAATATCAGTCGTATCCGGTTCCCGGTCGATATACCATTTACCTGCCGGAATACCTAAGTAATCGGCGACCTTCTTGACAGTTGATGGCCTGGGATCACCGCCTACGACTAAAACCCGCCTGACTGTTTGAGGGGAAAGTTCAACGTCGATTGCCAACTGAAAACGGGAGAGGCCTTTACTCAGACGAATTTCATCGAAGAGTTCACTGTTAACTCTCTTGTCCTTATTGATATAGATTGTCTTTTTATGGGCAGTAGTTGTCATCTTTAATAACAAAGTACAATTTGTTGCAATTTACCTCAATAAACTTTATAGTGATTTATGTTCATTTGTGTAAACTATTCTCATTATAGTATGATTAGTAAGAGATTTCTTACTTTATTTGCTACAATAAATTAGTAGGGAAATTTATGACTATGAAAAACGCACCTGTATCAAAAACAAAACTTCAGGGACCTGATGATTTTTCTACAGTCTGGGGATACCTCAAATCTGTCAGGGAAGCCAAAGGCTTTACTATCCGCATTGTTATTGACCTGATAAACAAAGCGGTATCTGAAGAAAAATTGGAGCCTCAGGCTGCCATCTCACGCGGTTACCTTTCTAACTTAGAGTCTGGTAAGTACCTACATCCTTCTCCGTTCAAGCTGAAAGGTTTAGCTGTCGCATATAACATCCCCTACGAACTACTGTTAAACAAAGCCGGATACTGGGACAAAACCAGTAAGAAAGTCAAAGAGGATGCAACTTTTACGTTAATGCTGAAGGAAGTTCAGGATATGACAGTCCGTGAAAGGCAAACCGTTCTGGATTACATCGAGTATGTAAAGTCCAGAAGGAATAAAAAATATGATAAAAGCCCAAAAAAGGGCTAGGCAGGTTTTACGCAAGTACAACCTGACTACTGCCCCTATTAATTTACAGACAATTATTGAAGGCGAGGAGCTAACGCTCGATGCCTGGTCGTTTCACGGAAGGGTAAAGGAAGTCTATCTCGGCGACTGTATCGGCATCGATAAAAATGAATGTCCCAAAAAACAACGCGAACTAATTGCTCACGCCTTAGGACATCATTTCCTGCATCAGGGAAATCACTTCTATTTTGAAAGCAGGGACCAGTTCACTGCCTTTAAGCAGGAACATGAAGCACAGTGTTTCGCTGCCGAACTTCTTATGCCAAAGTCTGAACTCAGGAAAGTTAAACATCTTCCGGCTGCAGAAATCGCCGACTACTTTTTTATACCAGAGGATTTTACTCAGTATGGGGTGAATGTTGTTTTAAAGGGGGGCTTATGCCGCTAGCGATGCTTATTTTTATGGATGAATCCGGGGACACCGGATTTAAGCTGAAGACTGCTTCCAGTCGGTACTTTGTCTTAACAATCGTCATCTTTGACAACCTCGAAAGCGCGGCGGAGGCGAACGAAGCGATTAACGAACTGCATAAGGAACTCAAATTTCCCGATAACAAAGAGTTCAAGTTTAGTACAGGTACATCGAATAAATATAAAACCGTGTTCCTTGGTAAGCTCTCAAAATATGACTTCCGGTACCGGACTATAGTCATTGATAAAGAAAAACTTGCACAACGTGAGCCCCACAATCCTGAGGAGAGTTTATATATGCTAGTTACCGATCAGTTGTTTCTCAGAGCGCAGGGAAGAGTTAAAAACGCCTCTCTTTTTGTTGACAGAACAGCGCAGTCAAAAGCCTTCATTCAGAAATTTAATCATTACCTTAAAAGGAAACTAAACACTGATATGAATAAACTTATTGGTGAGATCCGGCATAAAGATTCCAAGAGCAATAATCTCTTGCAGTTGGCTGATATGGTGTGCGGAGCAATTTACAGAAAATACAACAAAAAGGACGACTCGTTTTATAAGCTAATCAGGAAACGGGAAGAGGATTTATGGAAGCCCTACTAAAAAAAGCGACCTCTGTGGCTAAGCTGAATCACTATTACTAGTGTCAGCAGTTCCCTAAAAGTAAGGTACCTTCACCACAAAGGTCATTCGGTACTGTTACTATACCAAACCCACCTCCCAGAGTCAATCGCACTAGGTAAGAATCAGGTATACCCCAAGTAATAAGCCTGTCAACAAGATTCCTCCGATAACCCAACCCGAATAGTTGGGTTTGCTCCTGCGGGTTTCAATCGCTGAGTACATAAAAGGCTGTTTTTTCTCCTGACGTAAAAAGGTCAGCATATTTTTATCATAGCAAATTCCAGCTAATTGATCAGTAATGTACACAAACCTTCTGATAATTTACACAAGTGGACAAACCCAATCATAAAGTTTATTGAGGTAAATCAACAGTTTCTGTACCTTTGGTTATAAAGATGACAGAAATTGCTGCTCAGAAAACAACTAACAACGGCAACACCCTAATACTTACTAACTC
>CAZIBX010000030.1:0-9203 GCA_964537615.1 uncultured Pseudomonadales bacterium | reverse complement strand
CGCCGGTGATAAAGTAAGTCCGCTTCTTTTGAGCTAAAGTTTTTTTCATGTTTTATTTTTTTGTCATAGCAGCGATGTACTCCAAACACGGCTTGAGAGAATTAAATCTATAAGGATAATCCAGCCGGCGATCAAACCGGTTGGTGATCCACAAAATCCTGGGTTGGCTAAGATCCTTTTGATCAAAAACCGAAGCTAAGTAAGTAACGATATCCCAGTTATCTTCTACAAACACGTCAAGTTGCAAAGACTTGATGATTTTGGCTTTGAACAAATGTGGCTGCTCTGTTTTATCAGTCGTGATTTGAACTGATTTAAACAGGTTTGATAAACCAAACACTCGCAGTTTCCAGAGCAAGTCCGGCTTGAGATAAGCATTGCGACCAGTGATGACATGGGCTTCCACTTGATGGTTGTCTACCATAGCTTTCAGCCGGGACAAACCTTCTGCCGGCATGAAACTGGTTTGGTGGGCCAACCACCACATGGTTTGGCCGAGTTTGGTTTGGGGGTGAAAAAACTCCAGGTGCTTGCGCTTGACACCCACTTGTTTGGCTTTAAGTAAAGAAATAAAGGGTCGCAGTGATCTGGCCGGATTGAACAAAATCACTCCGTCAAAGTCAAAACCCACCTTAAGTAAACGTGGTGCAACTATAGATTTGGACATAAGCTTTTTACCTCATAAATCCGCCAATTATCAGATGTGGTATAAGTGGGTTCTCGTCGACTGATCATACTGGCGGCTACATTAATTCTTTTGTCTTCAACTGTGTCTTCTCCCGGCCCTAGCAGGACGTAGGATAGCTGAAAAGAGGTCATAATTCTACACCACTGGTCGAGCGGAATATCTGGACTATACAACTGGGTTAAGGCCTGACGTTTGGGTCGGTCATCGTAACCCATGCTCCAGGCGTGATAACCATAATCTAGAAAAATAGGTCGTCCCGCCAGTGAGGCCGGGTTATAAAAATACGATGAAGTCAAAAACTGGGCCCGAGGTGGAGTATTATGCATAATCCAGTTGATAGCCGGCGAGTTGGGATAATCAGCCATCGGCCCGGGGGTATCGTTTCTGATGGGGAAAAAGTCCATCAAACCAGAAAAAGTCAGTATAAAAGTCGTGATCATAATTAAGGGCCGGATTAAGCGGACGCGCCAAGTTTGGACCAGTAATCCGGCAGTAATGATCTGCAGGCCAATCATGGCCAAATTGATCAACTTGTGATTGTTGATCATGTCCGTGCTTAAGCGCCAAGTATTGGCTATCACAAACAAGCCCAACATTAAAATCAAAAAACTATTGCGTTTTTTGATTGACCAAACCACAGCCGGTATCAACATGATCAGATAACCGCCTAAGTTGGCCCACCAATACTGTAAAATGCCCCGCCAGGTCTGATCTGTGACTAAATAAAACGGTTGCCACAATGGCAACTGGCCAGATCCACTGGTACCAAACCAAAATACCATGAGAGAACCAAAAATAGCCAAACTATAAGTTGCCAAAAACCGAGCTAACCGCTTGGGATTGAGAATAAACCAACCCACAGTCAGGAAAACCAACATCAAGTATCCGGCATGATGCAGAAGGGGAAAAATCACAAAACCGCTGATAATGGCCAAGTGATGATAAATCGGTAAGCGAATTTTTTTGTAAAGAGAAACCAAAAGCGGGTAGATCAACCACAACAGCAAACCATAAGATAAAGCCAAGTGTCGTTGGTTGGTGAAAATATTTAAGTTCCAGAAAGCACTGACCAGTCGTCCGCTCCAAGGGCCAAAACTGGCAAACTGAAGTTGGGTGGGGATCTGACTTAAAGCATCAAGCGTCCAACCAGCTTGATTAAAATACTCGACAAAAGCCAGTGAACCATTAAATAAAACTAAAACAATAGCCAAAACTCCAGCAGACTTTTGTTTAAAAAATAAATTAGCGATCCGATAAACCATCATCAACATCAAGGTCATGCCCAAAGTGCTAAATAAATTCAGGGCCAGTCCCAAGTTAATTCCCACTCTTTCGCTCATACCCACAACTAAATAAAATAAGTAGTGATACCTGATGGGTGAACCGACAAAAAATGGATACTCCGGCGGCCAGTTCTGACCAAAAGAAAATGACCTGATCAAAGGCAGGTGAGCCCCAAAGTCACTGTGCAGTTTGGGATCGATGTAAAAATTACCATTATGATAACTGAAAGTCGAGCTCATCAACCACCAAGTAAACAATAACACCGTGATTAAAACCAACCAATCGAAATGACTCTCTAGCCAAAGTAAAATGCGGTGATTAATTTTGGGTAGATGGGTTTTGGCCATATCAAATCATGTCATCTGCCACTTTGACACCCAGGGCTACCGCATAGTTCATGCCCCGATCATAAGGGTAAATATGCTGCATACTAGCCCAGTATACAGAAGGCAGGGGAGTGACTACAGAGGGAAGGAGTCGAGAATGGTTGAGGCCCACCACCGGTTGGGCAAAAGGTGTTCTGAACACAAAAAATCGATTTAAGTAACGTTTATATCCCGGGGACAGTTTTTCCAAAAACGGATGATATAAATCCAGCAGTTGGGCATCAGACAATTGGTATTGATCTGATGTAGCTTCCAAGTACTTACCTACATAAACTAGATGTTTGCGACCATAGCGAGCTTTATCCTGAAACTGGGTGTGTTCAACCACGGCCAGAATTGGCCAGTTTGTTTCGTTGATACTTAACCAATAAGTTTGGTCTGTGAAAAATGGCTGGGTTAACTCCATCACCAGAGTAACTGCACCCAAACCTTTGAGTTGGTGTAACTTCTTGATATAACTGGCGGGCAAATCTGGTATCAACTTTTCTAACACCGGAGATGGCATGGCCAAAAGCACTCTGTCGGCACTTAAACTACCGCCTTTGGCCAACTTGACAATCGGCCGATCACGTTTGAGTGATACTTGAGTTACTTTTTGGTTATACTGAATCTCTACACCACTCTTGATCAGATAATCAGCTATGTCCTTTGACATCTGACCAAAACCCCCTTGGTAGTATCCCAATTTGGGGGTGCGCACAAAAACTCTAGCCCAAAACCAGGCGGCATTGACTGTTTCGTGAAACCGGCCAAACTTACCCTCAAATAGAGTCTGCCATAAGTCTTGGTAGGATTTTTCTCCCATAGTAAGGCGTAAAAAACGGTGGGCAGTAATTTTTTCTAGCGGTTGCCAGATAGGATTAAACTTGAGAAAAGCCATGGTTAAACCGACTCGCAGTTTAGAGAAAAAGTCCAAGATAGGGCAAAATAAAATAGCCAGCGGTGAGTCAAAAACAAACTGCTGACCTGCGCGCAGGATTGATGACTTGACTGACCGGAAAACCAAGTTTTCCCGCAGTCCACACTCTTGTAAAAGTTGGGCTATGGCTTGGTCTGTTTGAAATAAGTGATGGTAGTGGTACTCCAACTCCCACTGCCAGCCATCAGCTTGAAAACCGGCAGCCAAGCCCCCTGGTTTGGCACTGGATTCTAGTATCGTAACCTGGTGACCATTTTTATTGAGCTGATGAGCGGCGGCCAAACCAGTCAGGCCGGCTCCCACAATAACCACTTTCATATTGGGCTATTGTAAGCCAAGAACTAGAGTTAACCAAGATCAATAATTTTAAGGACTGACTAACAAACTAAACTGTTTTCGGGTCACGTTTTTGGCGTTATCTTTGACGGTCAAAGTCACAACATACAACCCGGGTGTGGTGGGCTTACCTTTGATAGCACAGGTGAATAAACGAGAATTACCAGAAATAAATGAGGTACATGACTTGGTCAGACCTTTGGGCAGACCAGTCAGAGTGAAGGTCAGTCGGTGTTTTTTCTCCTGATCAAAACCAGAAATATAAGTCGCGTAGCGGATATTTTTTCTGGCTGACAAGACTTCTGTCGTGCTGATATGAGGATGAGTAATGATAATTTCGGGTTGAGCAGGATTATCTGAACCACCGCCGCCTCCACCAGACCCACCACCGGAGTCGCCAGAACTACCACCAGACGAACCACCTCCGCCACCTCCACCGCTTGAACCGCCGCCATTATTATTGGCAGGTGGTGGAGTTGGGGGTTGAGGTGTAGCAGTCAAGGTTGGTGTGATTGTTGGCGTAGATGAAGCTGTGGGGGTGGGAGTGTCACTGGGTGTAGCCGTTGGAGTCGGAGTATAAGTGGCCGTAGGTGTTAAGGTTAGTGTCGGTGTGGGCGTAACTGTTGGGGTAGGAGTAGAGGTAGGAGTAGGAGTAGCTGATGGCACATACTTGGGTGTGATGGTGGTGCGTGGAGTCAAAGTAGGACCGGTGGGTGGAAAAGTACCATCATCACGATACAAACTCAAAAAGCCAGCCAGCATATATGGTTTATCCAAATTAAATTGGCCACATCCCACATTACTTGATACCGGAAAGTAACTACCTCCCTCTGGTAGCGGGGTGCCAAAAGTCTGCTCGATGTACTTTTTGGGTGGATCTTTACACCAACCGTTCCAAAACTCATCAGTAAAACCTAGTGGCTGGAAGATATAGTGCACATTTTTTAGGTCGGATCCAGAGGTAGTAGTGTAGTCATACGTGAAGTAATTGACCCTGGTCATGATCTGACCATTTTGACTGCCATCAGAATTGATGTACTTTAATCTTTTATCAAAAGCAGTGGTCAAAATCTGAATCGAAGTAAGTTGTTTACCACTATAGTCCATATAAAACATGGGGTTAGCCGCCGGACTGTAGTAGACCGCATTTTTGCTATTTGGTTCCGGCTGGTCGTTGGAGTAACAAAAAGTGGCTACATAACCCACCGGTTGGACAAAGTTCTCTGATCCATACAGATCTATACAGCCATCATAGGCCAGGTCTACTGGTTTTGAAATGAATTTGGTGTAGGTATTATTGGGATAAAAATCAAAGTAGATCGGGCCGGTGGTCTCCGGATTAGTGGGACGTTGGATAAAGCCATACAACTGTTTCAGGTTTTTGATCCTGTCACCAGAGATGCGAAAAGTGGTAGTGGTCAAATAGACAGCTCCACCCAAGTTGTTATTCATCTTAAATCTGACGTCTGACTCGATCGACAAGTCATAAAACTCTTTGGTGAAAATATCCACAGTTGGCCGGACGTATGGCTTAGGCGTAGCTGTCGGGGTAGGAACCGGAGATAAGTTGGGGGTAGGAGTTAAAGTCGGGGTGGGCGTGGGGGTAGTCAAAATCAAAGAATTGACAAAAAATACAGGGGTCAGAGTTGGTGTGGCAGTTGAAGTGGTATCTCTGGTGGGTGACAAGTCAGGAGTGACGGAAACGGGCGTGATAGATGGCGTATCAGTTATGGTGGGGGAAACTGATTCAACCGGGGATTGAGATGTACCAGATTCAGCTCTGACCTGACTAATTAACAAAAAACTAACTGACAATAAAAACACCAAACCAAGTAGTGGCTGGAGCCAACTCTGGTATAAGTTTTTCAGATCAGATAAAGATAATTTATGCATCAGTCGTCAGCTTCTGAATATTTGTTTTGCTCACTTACTCACTAATATACATAACTGATGTGTATCATTATATCAATATGATGCTTAATGTCAAGAAAACTATAGGTCTAGCAAACGTCGCTATAAAAAAAGCTTGACAAAGAAGAAGAAGAAGAAGAAGATACTTAAGTCCGCAAAACATTAAAGGAGTTTTATGAGTATTTTTGACCAATTAAATACCGCAAGGGTAGATAACATGGCAGGCGCAATCGATGAAGAAAATCTCACCACAAAGCCCTGGTCTACCTGGACAAGTGATGCAGAATCAAAAAGTGGGTCAAATGAACAACCCGACCAGTATGCTGAAAGCTACAACCCGCCTGATACAGAGTTAGAGGCTGCTATTACAAGAGTGCGTAAAATACGTTTAGAGAATTTGATGACACAGGAAGATATTGATTATTTTGTTTATGCTTATGAGCTTCTGAAATCTAGAATTGATGAGTTGTCGGAAAAATCATCGAACATTTTGGACCCAGAAGGCAACTTAAAACAAGAATTTATAAAGTATGTATCAATGGCTTTGGGACCACTTACAACCTTAGGCATGGCTATTCAAGATGTATTGTTTAGATATGGCTTATATGAAAGCACCGCTTTTGATCAAGAATTTACAAGCATTACAAATAAGATTTTGTTAATTAACGTGTTGATGAACGTAGTGTTTTTCTCTATTTACTTGAATAAGAGAGAAATCAAACAAAAAATGGAAGAATTAAAACACCACTTGTCTAATCTAGACCTAAAGTTGGCAAGTACTCAATTGCAAAGATTGCACAGATTAAGAACCGAGCTCAAACACACATACGCACGTGAATTAACTCCTGTCATAAGTCCCAGTATGAATGAAGAATAATTCCAATAAAATTTATAATTACTAGACAATGTCTACCTTAACCAACGCCCCGCATTTTTTACAACTATCACCTTTGAATATATCATGATCTCCTGTCTCAACTTGGGATCTAACCAGTAGAAGTTTCTCTAGACATAGCGTTCAATGATGGTCGGATAATGATAGTAGCAACTGGCTAAACTGATCCGCTTCCAAACTAGCAGAACCAACCAATGCTCCGTCACTCACTATCAGATACTGCTTGATATTGGTTTGGTCCACACTACCTCCATATATAAATGAGTGATCACCAAACTTATCAGTTAGGTTTTTCCTCATATCTTTCACCCGCCCCACATCGGCCGCCTGACCAGTACCAATACTTCCTTTGGGCTCATAGGCAAACCAGATTTTGGCTTTGTCAAATCCTGTCAAAAGCTCGGCCTGCGACCGCCAGTTATCATCATCAACACAAACGATAGCTTGCCAACCAAATGTCAAAACTTGATCGACCTTTTGGGCTACAATCTGGTCAGTTTCACCGAAATAACGTCGTCTTTCCGAGTGACCGACGATAACATGGGTTAATCCTAAGTTGTCTAGGTTACGCCCGCTGACTGCGCCGGTGTAAGCGCCGGCCGGGAAGGGGCTGATGTCTTGAGCGGCCAAACCCCAAGGTAAGTTTTTGGACTTTATAGTCCAAGAAACAAAAGGTATCAGTGAGAAAGGTGGAGCGATAACCAGATTAACTTTTGTGTTTGCCCAGTTTAACCCGGCCAATGACTCAACCCATGATTGGGCTTCACTTGCAGTTTTATGAGACTTCCAGTTGGCGATGATGGTGGGTAACATAACTACATCATATCCTACCTGTGTCAGCTGTGGTAGCATTACCAACGTGCCTCTTGATTTATCCTCCCTCAACGCCCAACAGTTGGCGGCCGTAAAGCATCCAGCCGGACCGGCTTTGGTGCTGGCCGGAGCCGGCAGTGGCAAAACCAGAGTTTTAACTACCCATGCCAGTTGGCTACTTCAAAACAATCTGGCGCTGCCAGAAAACATCATGCTGGTCACTTTCACCAACAAGGCCGCCCAGGAAATGCGCCGCCGGATCGAGCAGTTGACTAGCCACAGGCCGCCCATGGTGGGCACTTTTCACAGTTTATGTGCCCGGATTTTGCGCCAGCATGCACCTTTGTTAAATTTAGACTTTAACTTCACCATTTATGATGCCGATGACCAGCTACAGTTGATTAAAAACATTCTTAAAGATCACCCACCCGGTGTCAAAATTTCGCCTACCGGTGTCAAGGTCATGATCGAGAAAGCCAAAAACTCTCTACTGACTCCCACGCAGTATCAAAACATCGCGGCCAGTCCTTTTCAAACGGCAGTAGCTGATATTTACGTACGTTATCAAAAATCTCTGCTCCAGAATAGTGCCGTGGACTTTGATGATTTACTACTATTGACCCTACAACTACTGCAAAAAAACACCACCATCAGACAACGTTATCAAAATCAGCTGACTCATGTTTTGGTTGATGAGTTTCAGGACACCAACGCCATTCAGTATGAGCTAATCAAAATTCTAGCCGCCCCGCAAAACAACGTGTTTTGTGTCGGTGACTTCGCTCAAAGCATTTATTCCTGGCGCGGAGCCGACTTTGGTAACTTAAAAAAATTGGAACAAGATTATGACGGCATGGTCATTTACCGGCTGGAACAAAACTACCGTTCCACTCAAGTCATTTTGGACGCTGCCACCCAAGTCATCAGTCGCACCACCGCTCATCCCGTTTTGTCCTTATTTACCGTCAGAGAATCCAGTGACTTGATTACTTTTTACCTTGCCTCTGATGATGAGACCGAGGCCAACCAAGTGGCCGGCTGGCTCGATGACGAGAAGTCTAACTACAACTTGAAAAATATGGCCGTGTTATACCGCACCAACGCCCAATCCCGGGTTTTTGAAGAAGCTTTTATCAATGCCGGCTTGCCTTACACTATCGTGGGTGGTACCAAATTTTATGAACGGAAAGAAATTAAAGACCTGTTGGCCTACTTAAAACTCTGCGCCAACCCCAAGGACAGTATCAGTCGAAAGCGCATCGACACACTGGGCAAACGTAAAGCCGGCGAATTTTATGATTTTTTGACCCAAAACCACGCCCAACTAGCAGCCACAAAACCGGATTTGCTTCTCGACCAAATCTTGAAAAAAACTGACTATTTGGTTCGTTTTGATCAGTCGCTGGAAGAAGATATGAGCCGGATTGAGAACATAGCTGAACTGAAAAGAGTGGCTG
Source organism: uncultured Pseudomonadales bacterium (assembly GCA_964537615.1). Classification (GTDB taxonomy): domain Bacteria; phylum Patescibacteriota; class Microgenomatia; order UBA1400; family PJMF01; genus CAZIBX01. Next base: position 514 of record CAZIBX010000030.1, on the reverse strand, counting down.
GCCAGTTTGAAATTTTATCTGATTTTTTGGAAAATGTGGCCTTGATTCAGGATGGTTATTTGAAAGATTTGCAAACCGGAGACACACCGGCCGTCAAGCTGATGAGCTTGCACTCGGCCAAGGGGCTAGAGTTTGACGTCGTCTGCTTAGTCGGTCTGGAAGAGGGTTTACTGCCACACAGCCGGTCTTTAATTGATCCCGATCAACTGGAAGAAGAACGTCGACTCTGCTATGTGGGTTTAACCAGAGCCAAACACAAACTCTATCTGTCAGCCGCCGCCCGTCGGTTGGGGTGGGGGAGTTATAACTCTGCGGTAGTTAGCAGATTTTTACTTGATATACCAGAAAATTTGCTAACCAAAAACTCAAGTCGCATAGCCGGGCGGTCAGCTCCAGTTGCGCCCAACCAGCGTTTTTTGACCGATCTAGAGGACGATCAACTCGATCAATTCTTACACGGCGAGCTGACCGCCAACCAGATTATCGACAGTCATCTCTAGACACGCTACCATTT
>CAZIBX010000029.1:5859-9480 GCA_964537615.1 uncultured Pseudomonadales bacterium | reverse complement strand
CTTGTTCGACCCTGTTGGTTATTTCCTGTGTGGCCTTACTAACTTCAATAGACTTCTCATTTAGCTTGTTAGATAGGTCAGTTTCTCTGCTTTTATACCCTCCGACTACACTTTTAATTCTGTCGCTGGGGGTAGTGTTGGGGTCGTCTGCGATCTCTAAAATCTTGAGAGTATCGGCCCATTTAGTTGCTGAAGAGACTACCTGCTCGTACATGGTTCGCCATTCAGGTGTGTTTGGCACCAGACAGCCTTCAGGAGCGGAAGTTGTACCTTTTTCCTTCTTATATTTTCTAAGTTCATCGAAGAATTCCTGAGGATTGATTGCTCCAAAATAGCCGTTGTTGTAGTTGTCGCTTGCAAATTTTCCGTTTTGGAGTTGGCCACGTTTTACTGTGAGGTGGAGATGACTGCCGGTGCTGTTGCCGGTGTTATCGCTGATGGCCAGCGTGTCGCCTTCGTTCTTACTCTCAAAGCTTTCAATGGATTTACAGTGGGCATAGGTCAGTTTGTAAGTGTTATAAAGTTGTACGATGACTTCAAAGTAAAGCCCGAAGCCATCATTCCCTTCATTGCCTTGCCCGTAAAATTTAGACGCCCAGGAGGAGAGAATGTTTCGGAAGCCCTGTGGTGTATCGGGAAATTTTGTTTTTAAATCCCAACCGTTGTGTCCTTTGAGTCCAAATCGGGCATAGTCTGCCGGATTTTCTCCAAAGCCTTGGTTGAGTTCAAATGGTTCGATTGGTCTAGTTATATCTGCCATAGCTGTTTATCTATAAATCAAACTCTTAATACTTTGATTGTCTGTGGAATTGGACCCATTCTTCAATGGAATTAGAGTTGATTTCTGTTCATCACTGTTCGTTTCCTGAGGAATACCGCCGGGAAGAGTTGTTTTTAATAAGCGCTGCAAATCGCTGGCGTTAAAAGTTATGCTGCTTTGAAAGAGAGCAGCTTCTTTCGGATCGTCTTTCATCAGAAGCGGAACAACTTGTGGGATTAGTTTTTCTGCTTCTTCATTCCATTTCAGTGCCATTTGCTGTGCCCCCTGAAGGTCACCTGCTTCGACAAGCTTCTTCATCTGCAGTCGGGTGGTGTTGTAGCCTACTTCTGCCTCGTACTTGATATCCCAGGCTCTACGTTGCTTCTCACCGCCCTGAGTTCGGTAAAAACGATCCATTGTCAACCCTAGCACGTCAGCTGGGCTAAGTAGCTCTCTAGCCAAGCTTCCGGTTAATCCATAGACTGCATGGGTTAACTTCATAGGACTTACTCCCAAGGCGCGACCGATGGTAATTGCCAAATCAGGCGTTCTGCTGTCGTATTGCTCTGACGGAGCTACTTTCTCAAGTTTTCGCGGAACCACTGGAAAGCCTGTAAAAAAATTGGTGTTTGTGGCTATTTCAAGAGGTGTGCGAATAATGGGTGGTAGTGCTCCTGAGAAGAAGGCTTGGGCAGATAATTCACCATCTCTTGTAAATGGAACCGGAGCTAACTGACTCATCCATTCCAACCCAAGCTTGAAGAGATTCTGAGGTTCCTGCTTGCGGACATACTCAAATGAATACATTAGAGGGTTGAAGAAAATTGTTCCGACATCACCTTTGGGGATCTGGATTACTTTTGGAACCTTATTACCATCCTCATCTTTTTCTTCTCCGACAATAATGATGAAGTAGGTATCTTTTGCCCACTGAGGAATATCATCCCAGAGGTCTTCATGGTTCATGACGTTGTAAAAGTAAGTAGCAATTCCAGGAAGAACAGTCATGGCAAGGGCTCTGGCAGCAGTCCGGACGGGATTGTCCTTCATGACACGGGTGACATTTAGCAAACCCTGCCATCGTGCATTTACAAACGGGACCCACATATTAATCAGTCGGGCTTCAACTCCTGCTTTGGCAAAGTCGACCGTTACGTTTCTTGCTTCAAATGCTGCTTCCAAGGGAGTGGCTCCTTTACTAAGGGCCTTCTTATAAATCCCAAGTCGTGGCGCAAGTTCTATGGCTTCAGAGAAGTTTCCTATTAACTCAAAAGGATTAAGAACAGCTTTCGTTCTTTCCATCCATCTGGGTCGGAATAATTGATCAGAGGCTACTGACAAACCTTTGGTTGATTCAATGTAGCTCCCATAGCCACCTTGATTTCTCATAAACTCGTCGTAGGCTTTGGACTCCCATTTAAATGCCGAGCGGAAGCCGTCTTTAAATCCCGACAACCACACCGCAGGATTGAAGCCGTATTTGGAAACCATTGTTGCGGTTTGATAGTCACGGACTGCATTCGAGAGCGTAAATGGGAAATAGAGCGTAGTAGTACCTGCTTTGAATGCTTTTGAAGACATCATTACTAACTTACCCATCAAACCTGACTCTGCCGGACTCATGGCATGCATGGCTTCAGACAATTCCTTCGGTACAGCCCAGCGCGTTACCTTGCCGCCAATAAATACGCTAATTGATTCCCAATCTTGCGGAGCATTTTCTTTATTGGGTAAAAATCTGATTAGCCCTTTGGTTGCATCTGGGTGAGTCTTGCGAAGATCTACCAGTTTCAAGGCTACTTTATTTCGTTCAACAAGACTGACCGCTTTTGTGAGGTTGTCTATTACGGAGATAAATGGATCCCGAATGACTTTGTCCGTTCCTTCAAGTGCACTCACAACACCTTGTTTGCTCACTGAAAATGTTTCGGAGCCGACCGCCATCTTGTCTGCTTCTTCTAGCGTAGGTATATATTCCAAAACATGGAATGGAAGCCAGTTTTTGTTTTTCTCAACAACAGCGTTGAAGGCTTTATTGCTTAAGATCCCAGAATCTCTCATCGGTTCGAGAATTGCTTTAACTGCCCAATTCTGCATTCCGTTACCAACTTGCTCGAATGTTTTAAATGTTTTGTCACCAACTTTAGTTTTTAGTTCTTGGAGTGCTTTTTCTGCAGTTTCCTGAGTAACTTCAAGTGGATTTTCAACACCTCTAGCGGCTCTTTCTGCCGTTCTTTGGGCAAGTACATAGCGGGTAAAATCAGCACGCAGTTTTCTGACAGGTTGAAGTGCGGTGTACAGATCCCGGAAACTTCCTTCTACAATGCCGAAACGTCCAGCATACATTCGGGCGCCAACATAGGGACTGGAATTGATATCGATAGGCTTACCTTGCAGTTTACTTACCTTGTTTTCAAACTCCCGAATAGGAGCAAAGCGGTCAGTAAATAATCTGGGAAAAACCTGAATTGCTTTTTTAGCCTTGTCCAAGAGGTTTGCTGCTGGCGAAAGTTTTCCTACCATCGCATCGATCTGGCTTAAAGCACTCCCTTCTGGAGGTGGTGAATCAGAACCAATAGGTGTTTCCTGGGGAGGTCTAGGAGGACTACCAGGCGGTGGATCTTTCACCTCATCCGCTCGTGGTTGATCTGGTGCAACTATTTGACCTTGGCGCCGTTTTTGAATGAGAGTTGTCTGTGATACATCCTTGTTAGTACGTTCAAGTTTTTCTAGCTCGGTTTCACCAGGCACTCGGTATTTGTCTCGTATTTCTGCAGCCTTGGCCGCTTTTTGATCTAAAACAGAGAAAGAGGTGGTTAGTGGAATGGAAGGCTTGCCATCAACTATTGGTACTACATTTT
>CAZIBX010000029.1:0-5849 GCA_964537615.1 uncultured Pseudomonadales bacterium | reverse complement strand
GTGGGTCAAAAATGACCATTTGGTTTAAGCCTTTAACTCCGTTATATCCCTTCTTTTGTAGAACTTCAGTAATCTTTTCAGGATCCCCATACTTCGTGGCTTCAGAGTAGAGTTCGTCAATTTTGCCTGACCAGTTGAAAAGTTTTAATCCTTTTTTAATCTTTGTATCGATTACTGTTCCATATAATTTTGCTCCTTCACCACCTGGGGTAAGATCCAAATAAACACCCTTACCCATAACTCCACCATAGCCGCTTGTTTTTCCAGACTCCGCCAAACTAAATCCTTCCTTTATGATCTTCTCGGGGACAGGAGTACCATGCTTATATGTTTCTGCACTTAACTCGGGCTGAGTTGTTTTTGAAGGGGTAACTGGAATTTTATTTTCCATCGCTACTGTTACCAAATCAGCATCAGTCAGCTCTGCAACTCGGCCGAGTCTGGTTTTTGCCTCTTGCCCTCCAAGAGCTGTGACAATTTCGCTTCTCTGAGCTTCGTTGAGTGTGGCTCTGATTGAGAGTCCTGCAGGCATATTGCGAACTGCCCTGATGACCAACGCTCTTTTGTCAGGAACATTTTTCCAGAGATCGTAATAAAGGTCTTGAAATTCATGTCTGAAAGATTTACCGGTATATCCGGTTGGGTTACTGACTTTTGCTAGGAACTCGTAAGCTCTGTTGGATGTATTCCAGGCTTGATTAAATTGACCCATCTCCTGGGGTGTTTGGTTAGCTTGGGCTGGAAACTGTTTAGTAATACCGACTACCTTATTTTTCCATGCTTGCTTTACCTGCTCTGCAGTTGCTGTTTCATTTATTCCCAGATATTCGAGAGCTTGTTTTTTGGTTATTTTGAGTTGTTCGCTGGCCGCTTTTTCTATCTGACTCTCTACCACAGATTTGTTAGGTAAGTATTTTGCTACGGCAAAGTTGAGAGAATGAAGCCCGATCATTGCCGCAGTATTTTTAAGAGCATCCTCGTTGGAATCACCTTTAATAAGTGACGTAACGTAAGTCGCTGGCCCGATAATCGCAGAGGATTTAAGAAATGAAGGTTTCATTCCGGCAATGGAGAATGCTCCACCTAAGGCAAAATCGCTTACAAAGTCTTTGGCGCGTTGCTGCGCGTCTTTGTAGGATTCTTCTTTTTGCAGTTGGGTAAGGCCGGCAAATGTTAATCCATTAGAAAGAAGACTGAATGTTCTGGGAGCGACAGTTGCTACCCGACCAAGGAGAGGAACTCCTTTTAGAGCACCTTGCACCAACCCGCCACCTACAACGAATGTACCGATGGTTCCAAGAACATTAAACTCCACCTCGGTCATGTCGCCAGCCATTTTTTCAATGTCATTGGCATACTTTATTTCAGGATTCCACCAGCCAAAAGTTAAGGCTTGTGCAAGACCATCTCCGGCACCCTTCAAAGCTCCTATTGTTGCACTTGGTAAACGCTCAAGTACATCTGTATCTCGAGCACCCAACCCAAGTGTTTGTGCTGCCGCTTCTACATACAGATTTTTGAATGGTTTGTAGGAGCCGGTTGTAGAACCTGGAATGGCGATGTCATATTGTTCAGGCTTTAGTTTTTCGAGCGGTTTTAAAATATCCTGAATTTTTTCAGAGCCGGATCGTACTAGCGAAGAAGTAGCTTGTTGTGATTTACCCAAAATACCACCCAGAGTCTGGCTAGTACTCTGAATTGAGGAGGTAATGTTTTTCTTGATTTGTGATAAAAAATTGTCCATATGCGTTAAACTCCAGGCGTAAATAATCTTCTTAAAAAGCCCATCACACCTGGTTGATTTTTAAGTTGCCATTCTTCATCAATAACTTGCGTTGCTGATTTACCTTTATCTGTTGTCACTCCTGAAAGATTAGTTTTGAGCTGATCCGCGTTGTATCCCTGTTTCCAGGCAGATCTAATCTCAGTTCTTAGGTCGCCTTCGTTTACAGTAGTGGTTTGTGATTGACTTGATGGTTGCTCATAAAGATTGGTTTTGCCTGAGGTCGGATCGAAGAAGCCAACAACATTACCAAATGCATCTTTGACTTGTTGTTTAGCGTAAGTGCCACTACCACCTTCGCCGGCTCTTAACCTGCTTGTTTGAGCGTCATAGAGTTTGAGTTCAAATTCTCTTTCCCAGCGTTCATCCTCTTTGGCGGAGGAAAGTTCGGAAGAGCGAATTTGGTTGTATGTATTGAGAAGTCCACCTAAGAATTGGAGGTCGTATCGCAGATTATTAAGTTTGGCTTCTTTACCTTGAGTTTCTGAAGTTACTTTACGGGTTATTTCTCCAAGGCGGGCGTTATAGTCTTCAGCTTTTGCATTGCGTTCTTCGATTAAATTACCAATTTTGGCATTTGCGAGTCGTTGAACCTCTCCTGATTCACCGGTTATGGTGGCTGCGGAATAGCCCGGATTTTTGCGGATCTTGCTGACTGACTCATCACGAACATTTTTTTCACTTGCGATACTTGTATCCAAAGAGCTAATGGTATCTTTAAGTTTGCCAAGTTCCTCTTTGCCATATTCTTCGTCGTAACGCCTTGTTTGGTAGGTTTCGAGATCTGCAGATAAGTCCTGAGCTTGTTTGTAAGTATCCTGAAACCTGGTGTTGAGTGTTCCAACATCAAAACCTAAAATGCTTCCTGAGCCACCAATCTGAGAGAGTCCACTACTCAAGTTACTGACGGATTGTTGTTTGCCTGGTTCATCGCCGGCGGTGTAAATATCTTTCCCTGATGCATCAGTACCCCACCACCTGAGAGCTTTATTTTGATCAGGTTGCCAATACCAACCACCGTATTGTTTTGTCGCCATTAGGAGCCACCTCCTTTCTGGGGCTGTGTAACTTCAGTTATTTCACCGGTTACAGCATCAAAGTTGTATTCTTTCTGACTATCTAGACCGTATTTGAGAAATTTGCCAAGAAGCCACACAACCAATTGTGAATCAAGAGCCTGAGCTGTTAGCTGATGCTCTTTTATCATCTGCTTTCTTAACTGCAGTTCTCTCAAATCTGATTTATCAAGCTTTAATTGTTTTTTCGACATGACTTGTGACCTCCTTTCTGCCAACTGTGGTGATAAATTCACTTTGCAGTTGGTCAATTCGCTCCTGGACTTTGGGACCGCCTTTTTTGGTGATCTCGTTTATTCGATGTTCCAGATAACGTTGCTTGAAAGTTTCCTCGTCTTCGTCATCGCGTTTGATCGCAATGTCGCCTTCAGGTTCAAAATCAAAATCGAAGAATTGATCGCGGACTGTTACGACCATAAAGTCGAACTGAGCGGAGGATGTGCCTCCCTGCAGTTCTTGCACGATAAGATGGTCGTTTGTTACTTCGACAATGAAAAGTCCGTTGCAGTTTTGCCTGGGAGTCAGATATGCGGTAATGTTTCTGGGATCGCTGACCGCTATAAAGTGGTCTGGGAAGTCAATTCGTGTCTGTCCGTTACTTAGAGTGGCTGTTCCTCGATGAACGAGGAGAACTTCTGCTGCCTCGATACCAGTATAGACCAATCTATGGCCCTTTTTCAATGGATGCGGAATGGAGAAGTTTGATGTACCGGTTTTATTTATATTGCCAGCTACATTGATGGCTTCAAGCCCCGACATTAAGATGTTAATTCTGGTAAAGTAGCCGGTTCCTCCATATATTCTTTCTGCACTCATTGAGCCGGCAGTGATCTTTCCGGCGTTTAAGTCGTTGATTTCGGCATCGGTAACTGCCAGATCTTGGATCTTGGCTGTACTTATAGCTGCGTTTGCGATTCTTGAGTTACCAACCTCTAAAGCTCCTATCTTGGCGTTTGTGATTGTAGCGTCAGCGATCTCAGCATTGGTAACCGCAGCATCCTGAATCTTTGCAGTGCTAATTGCAGCATTGGCGATTCTGGAGTTTCCGACTTCCAATGCACCTATTTTTGCATTTGTAATAGCTGCGTCTGCGATTTCGGCATTTGTGATGGCTGCAGTCTGAATTTTTGCTGTGGAGATTGCGGCGTTTCCTATTCGGGAGTTAGTAATTTGGGCAAGTCCGATATGAGCTGTTAAAATGATTGCTTCTGCAATCTGAGCTGAGAGGGTGATAACAGATCCGGCTTTATATACCTTTGCCGCAGTCACAGCATCTTCTTTGATCTTGTCAGTGGCTACTGCTGCATCTGCCAGTTTTTGTTCTGTTACGGAGAAGTCATCCAGTTCATTATCGCCAACTGCACCAGGCTTGATGTTGACAGTGTCGACAGAGTTAGGGGCTAACAAGGGCGAGTCCACGCCATTGTGAGAATGAGGAATCACTTCAGGAAATGGTTGGTCTTCAACCTCTCTGTTTGTTAATATTTTTTTAATATCTTTAGTCAACATAGGTTTATAAAACTCCTAAAGGCTCAAAATAAGTCGTTGCTGAGATAACTTCCGGAGTGTCGTTTCCATTGGGATGAAGATTCATTGCCAGTTCGTAATCCTCACCGGTACCTGGATCATCTTCATTACCGCCAGTTTCGATAGTGAAAATCGCTTTTGATCTACCTTCCCGGTCAAAGAGTTCTGAGCCATCCTGCATAGTGGCCAGTTGCCACTCCGTTTGTTGGTTCACCTTGTAAAAAACTTCAATACTGCAATCTCTTGGGAGTGGTTTAGTTACCAACTTGATGTGACGGAAACCTTTTTGGGTAAATGACTCTCCGCCATCAAACACTAAGCCTTCATAGCGTGCTTCCGCTTTGTTATCGGTGTCGATGACGTCCGTCCCAAAAGTGCTACCATCTTTCCATGAGCAATAAATCTTGTCCTCATACATGGTTAAGGCCCCGATGAGGACGTTTTCCATCTTGCCGTGAGAAGGGATGTACTCGAGGTTTAAAGCATAGGGTTCGTTTTTGTTCAGTCGGCCGTAAGAGTAAATGCCGCATTTATCGCTTCCATTTACTCCTAACAAAGGTAAACCTCCCATGATAGTGACACCTCCAGGGTTTACCCATCCAAACTCACCAGGAAGCTTTTTTATCCTCAGTAAGTTGGAGGTATCCCAGAAGTAGAGACCACCGCGCACTCCTGCTTGGATCATTAAGAATTCACCTTGCAGAAGAGCGTTAATGCCTCGCTCGGCAACCATTCTTCTTTGAATCCATGAAGGTTGAATCTTGTCCCAAGTCCACAGCCAGCCTTCTTCAACTTTGTCACCTTTAGTGGAACCAAAGACTACTAGTTGATCGAGTCCCAACAGGCATTTATTTCTGTGGCTTCTTGGGAGATCTACGGCATCCCGATTAAAGCCACCTTCATAATCAACCATTGCCAGATCTTTGCTGTCGCATATAAGCAACACTCCCAAAGCTTCAGCCATTGTGTGCCATGCCGGGTCACCATCCAGAGTCTGCCAATCATGTTCTACGTCAGTCGGCCATGTACCGGAAAGCTTAATTCTGCTGACTTTTGTTTCAGTCGCCCAATAGAGGTAAGGAATATAGTTATCACTGCCATCATTATTAGTATATTCAGCTGCTCCGGTGATTTTGCCATTTGAGTCGGTATAGACCAGCTCCCATGTACTAGCTCCACCAACTTTTCTATAAATCTTGCCTGTGTCACCAAAACCATATAAATTGCCGTTTGAAGCTGGAACATAAAAGAGAATGAGGTCTGTAATGACAGTGTCGCTACCGAGATCTTCTTTTAATCGTTGGTTGCATTTAAGAGTGTTTTCTTCGCCTCGGATATTTAAGCCATAGCCGAAACGAAAAGCCTCTCTAACCCCTTGGAATGGGTCATCAGCTATTCCACCTCGAAATCCTTGTATTCTGTATGCGTTCATATATTTATGACCATCGGGTACTTTTTGCCTG
>CAZIBX010000028.1:5869-9576 GCA_964537615.1 uncultured Pseudomonadales bacterium | reverse complement strand
GGTATTATGAGTTTGATCGACTCTGCCCAGAACAAATAAGATTGGTTCTGGAAAAATTAAAATCAACCCGGCAAAGTTAGGATTAGTTCAAAAAAACATATATGGCCAAAACCACAATTCCTCATAGTCGTTTAGTCATCATCGGGTCCGGCCCGGCTGGTTACAGTGCGGCGATTTATGCCAGTCGGGCTCAACTGGCACCAGTTTTATTTGCCGGTCCCGAGGTAGGTGGTCAGTTAATCTATACCAGCGAGATAGAAAATTACCCGGGTTTTCCTGACGGCAAGCCCGGGCCTGAACTGATGTTTGCCATGCGTGAACAGGCGGTCAAGTTTGGCACTTTGATTCGTGATGAGATGATTACCAGTGTTGATTTTCATCAGACCCCATTTAAGTTGTCGGCCGGCGCCAACATATTGACGGCTGACAGTGTCATTATCGCTACCGGAGCGACGGCCATCATGACTGGTGTAGCGGGAGAAAGTCAGCTATTTGGTCGGGGAGTCAGCACTTGCGCGGTTTGTGACGCAGCTTTTTATAAAAATAAAACTGTCTATGTCGTGGGTGGTGGTGACAGCGCCATGGAAGACGCCTTGGCTTTGGCTAAGTTTACCGATCAAGTGACGATTATTCACCGTCGCGATACTTTCCGGGCCAGCAAGATCATGCAAGAGCGAGTTTTAAATCATCCTCACATTAAAGTTAGGTGGAATGCTGTGATCAGAGAAATTAAGGGTGGGAGTAAAGTTGATGGAGTGGTGGTGGAGAGTTTGGATCAGAAAGGTGTGCGGGTTTTAGACCAACTACCGGCCGATGGGGTTTTTCTGGCCATCGGTCGCTCGCCGGTGACCAAGTACCTGGGTGATGCTTTGGCTCTGGATAAAGCCGGTTACTTAATTACCAGATTGAGTCAGTCTGCGGCTGGTTTGCAGTTGGCCGGCCAACACTTAGATGATAAAGGATTGGTGGAGTACCCCACCATGACCAGTGTCGAGGGAGTATTTGGGGCAGGCGATGTGGTGGATTTCCGTTACCGCCAAGCTATCTCTGCCGCCAGTATGGGTTGTATGGCTGCTCTGGATGCAGAAAAATATTTAGAACACAAACATTAATTAACCTAGGCAACAATCATGACTAGTCTCAATATAATCAAAAAAACTCGCACTCCCAAACTTGTTCAAGCTCCCAAATTTGCTTCTCAAGCTACGGTTTACCAAAAATCTTTGGCGCTTCACTATCATCACCAAGGCAAGCTTTCGACAGTCAGTAAAGTCAAACTCAAAACGCGTGAAGATTTGGCCTTGTTTTATACTCCTGGCGTAGCCGAGCCCAGTCGGGTCATCGCCAAAGATAAAAGCTTATCTTTCAAGTTAACTATGCGGGGCCGGACAGTGGCTGTCATTTCTGATGGCTCGGCTGTTTTGGGTCTTGGTAACATCGGGCCCGAGGCCGCTATGCCGGTGATGGAAGGTAAGTCGCTGTTGCTGAAAGAATTTGGTGGAGTAGATAGCGTGCCGATCGTGATTAACACCCAAGATCCGACCAAAATCATCGAGTTTGTTCAAACTATTGCTCCGACTTTTGCCGGTATCAATCTGGAAGACATCGCTGCCCCGGCTTGTTTTGCTATAGAAGAAGCTTTGCAAAATATCGGTATACCCGTTTTTCATGACGACCAGCATGGTACCGCTATTGTGGTGCGGGCGGCTTTGACCAATGCAGCTGTAGTGGTCGGTAAGCCCTTCAACCAACTCAAGGTGGTGATCGTCGGAGCAGGAGCAGCCGGTCTGGCTACCGCCAAAATGTTGCTGGGTTTGGATTGTAGCGGTAGTAACTGTCAAAAAATCCCAGGTGTGACAGCCGTTTCTGACTTGATCGTGTGCGATCGGCTAGGGGCTTTGGTGACTGGTCGAGACGGGATGAACTTGTACAAACAAGCTGTGGCAGCTCTATCCAACAAACAACACCAAATAGGTAGTTTGGCCCAGGTGATCAGAGGAGCCGACGTGGTGATCGGGGTATCTGGCCCTAATTTAATTACACAAGACATGATCAAAAGCATGGCAGCAAAAGCCATCGTCTTTGCCATGGCCAATCCTACACCTGAAATTATGCCGGATGAGGCCACCAAGGCTGGGGCTTATGTGGTGGCTACCGGCCGGAGCGACTTTGCCAACCAGATTAACAATGTTTTGGCTTTTCCCGGTGTTTTCCGGGCGGTTATCCAGGGGCGTTTGACTCGCATTACCCCAGAGATGAAAGTCAGGGCGGCTCATGCTTTGGCTCAAGTTGTCAAAAAACCTACCAGAGATTGTATTATTCCTGACCCCTTTACCAAAAATTTAAGTCAAGTAGTAGCCGATGCGGTCCTAGCGCCAGATTGAGAAAAAAGGAGTTATATGAGCAATCCTCATCAGGAAGCGGTAGAAGAACTACACAGTGTGGCAGCAATTTTGCGACCACATTATGAGGATAAAAACCGATTTGATCAGGCCATCAAAAAATTGGAAAAACCAGATGAGGTTTGGCAAACCGAGCTGGAAGTGGTGATGGATAATGGCCAAACAACTAAGTTTCCCGCTTGGCGTAGTCAGCACGATAACACTCTGGGGCCATACAAAGGTGGTATCCGGTTTCATCCTCAAGCCAGTCGAGAAGAAGTGATGGCCTTGTCTACCTGGATGACTTGGAAGTGTGCCACCACCGGTATTCCTTATGGCGGAGCCAAGGGAGGAGTACGGGTCGATGTCAAAAACTTAAGTCAGAAAGAACTGGAGCGTTTGAGTCGAGCGTACTCGGCTTGGTTGGCCCCTCATATTGGGCCCTGGCAAGATATTCCGGCTCCTGATATGAACACCAATGGTCAGATCATGGCTTGGATGGTGGATGAGTATCAGCACTTTGTTACAAGTCAGACTAAATCCGATGTTAATCCTCTGGCTACTTTCACCGGCAAGCCACTGATTTTGGGTGGGGCCGATGGTCGGGAAGAGGCCACGGGTTTGGGTGGAGTTATGGTGCTGGAAAAATTAGCCCAAAAACTGGGTTGGCAGAGACGACAAGATATCACTATCGCTTTGCAGGGTTTTGGCAACGTTGGGTACTGGTTTGCCCATCACGCTGATTTGTTGGGCTATAAAGTAGTAGCCGTATCTGACTCGCGGGGCGGAGTTTATCTTGAGTCAGGCCTTGATCCTAGTCAGACTGCAACTTGCAAAAAAGACACCGGGTCAGTGGCAAAGTGTCACTGTGACAAAGACGGCTGTCAGTTGGGACGAGGTCAAACTATCAGCAATGCTGAACTCTTGGCTTTGCCGGTGGACGTGTTGGTGCCGGCGGCTATGGAAGATGTGATTACAGAGGTTAATGTCGATCAGGTTCAAGCCCGAGTTGTCCTGGAGATGGCCAACGGGCCGGTCAGTCCTGCTGCCGATAGGCAGTTATTGGCCCGAAATATTCTGGTGGTACCCGATATTCTAGCCAACGCTGGTGGAGTGACTACTTCTTACTTCGAGTGGATGGCCAACTTGGCCGGTCAAACCTGGACCAAAGATGAAGTCATCGGCAAACTGCGACCCATGATGGATCAAGCCTTTGATCAAGTTTGGCAGATGAAGGCAAAAACCAACTCCTCTATGCGGATGGCGGCTTACAGCGTGGCAGTTAAAAAAGTGATTGATGGTTTGATGATGCGCGGTCGTGTTTAA
>CAZIBX010000028.1:0-5859 GCA_964537615.1 uncultured Pseudomonadales bacterium | reverse complement strand
TACTACACGCCACTGTTTGACACACAGCTCTGGTTTTGTTGCTATGTCTACCTCTACCTCTTTACCCAAATCACTTCAAGACGATATTAAAGCTTTACTGCAAAAAGCTCGTAAAAATGGTTTTACCACTCAAGACGAGATTTTGGATTTGTTTGTTGAGCCAGAAGTTTATCTGGCGGCTTTGGATGATTTATATGACAAGTTAATCAGCGACAGCATCGATATCTTCGAGAGTGTGACCCAGGAAGTCGATCAAGAAGATACTGACATCTTGACCCGCGAACTAGAACAGCTGTCTAGTTTGGGGTCGGCTGGGGTATCGGATCCGGTCAGAATGTACCTGAAAGAAATCGGTCGCATACCTTTGCTTAATCGTGAGGCAGAGATCAGGTTGGCCCAGCGAGTTGAGGCCGGTGATCCCATAGCCAAAAAAGACTTAATCGACGCCAACTTGCGGCTGGTAGTTTCTATCGCCAAAAAATACATCGGTCGAGGCATGACTTTTTTGGACTTAATTCAAGAAGGCAATAAGGGTCTGATCCGGGCAGTGGAGAAGTTTGACTGGACCAAAGGATTTAAGTTTTCTACTTATGCTACATGGTGGATCCGTCAGGCCATCACTCGTTCCATTGCTGACCAGGCCAGAACGATCCGCATTCCCGTCCACATGGTGGAAACGATTAATAAGCTGATGCGCACCAGCCGACGGTTGATGCAGGAGCTGGGTCGTGAGCCCACACCAGAAGAAATCGGTGTGGCTATGGAAGGTATGGCTCCGGACAGAGTCCGTGAAATCCTGAAAATTTCCCAAAGCACAACTTCACTGGAGGCACCGGTAGGTAGTGGGGAAGACGAGTCGGTGCTAGGTGACTTCATCGCTGATGATAGACAACTTTCGCCTTATGATGCAACTTCTCAACAAATGTTACGGGAAAATGTGGATGAAGTTTTGGCGGCTTTATCTGACAGGGAAGCCAGAGTACTGAAGATGCGTTTTGGTCTGTCTGGCAATAAAATGATGACACTGGAAGAAGTCGGTCGTCAGTTTGGGGTGACCCGTGAGCGGATTCGTCAGATTGAAGCCAAGGCGCTACGCAAGCTCAAACATCCCAGTCGGCGCAAAAAACTGCAGGATTTTTTGGAGTAAGAATTTTTTTGCAAAATTTAAATCCCATACGTTTGCGTTGCTAATTGGCGTCTAGCCAGTGGATCTAATTGTTGTAGCCAATTATCACCACCTACGAAACTTAATGTTTGGTTGATCGGTGGTCTGTATATCTCCGGCCAGTCAGGTGGATTTGGTATGTGTACAAAAGGTTGATCAATTAATCTCTTCAATTGTCGGCGTAGAGAGTTATAATCGTGTTGAGATTTTTGATATGGATCAATTACGTCTTGGTATGTTTGCCCGGCCTGTTGTAGTACAGTCTCGCATCTGGTTAAAACAGTATGTGTGAGAGTGACTCGGTCGCGAGCCATATCGATTTGTGGTAGAGACTGCGACTTAAGGTTTTGAACTACCAAAATTAAGTTCACAAGCAATTCGCGTTGTTGGTCGTAAAGCAAGTAGAGCTGTTCAATTTGTTGGGTCGCTTCGGCATCGTCTTTAACCATGGTTTGGTAAATCTGTTCAATTTCTGGTTCTCTTCGAGCTTGTTCTGCGGTCACTGCTTGTATGCAAGCTTTTTCTACTGCTTGTACTAGAAGAGCTGGATCGGTGTGGTTGTTTTGAATTTCCTGTACTGTTGCGTACCAAGCCTGGGTTCCAACTGCTTCAATTTCTTGATTGATTCGGTCAAGAAGCTTGATCTGGTCATCCAAGCGCCGTTGCCTTTGTTCTTCAAGATCGGCAATTTGTAATTCTATTTTTTTCACTCTATGTTCTTGCTCCTTTTGCCGATTTAAAGCAGCTTGTATCGGTTGTTCAAGTTGGTGGAGTGCGTCTATCGCCAGTTGCCATGTTTTTTTTGCATCAACTGCTTGTTGTTTTGCCAGTTGATAGGCTTGAATTTCTGTTTGATGACTTCTTCCCAGTTCTTGGAGTTGATCAAGTAATCTTTTTTCTTCCAAAATATTTGCAGTCATTTGATTTTGAAGTTTGATAATTAATGCAAGACCATCTTTTATGGCCAGTTTTAGCCGTTCAAACGCATCGGGGTTTCTTAAGTTTTTTTGGCAATAAGATAACCACTTGAGTGAGTCATCCAAAAAAACTTGATACATTTTATAAATTTTTTGATTAGCATACCAGATGTGGTCCAACAGCGGTGTCTCTGGACCTCCGTTTTCACTAGCCAGATCGCGCTCTTGTATGCACCAGGCCATAGTTTCTTGCCAAACTTGTTGCGCGTGTTCAAGTCTTTTTCTGATATCACGTATTTGAACTATAACCTGGTGTTGGTTTTGTTCGCGTAAGATTTCAAGAGTTGCTATTCTGGAACCTGGAAAAAGTGTAATCAGAACTGATGTACGTAACGAACGTTCGGGTTGGGTGGGGTCATCAGGTGGAGTACGGGACTCTTTGGTCCGAGGTGGCATATGTGATTACATTCTACTCGGCAAGTTCAGTCTTGGCTATTCATGCCTGACTTTTCTAATTTATAACATGTTAAAATAAGGCCTGTTCTTTGACAATCCCCTGTAGCTCAATGGCAGAGCGCCTCGCTGTTAACGAGGATGTTGTAGGTTCGAGTCCTACCGGGGGAGCCAAGCTGGACGAACGGCATAAAAGTAAACTTTTTCGCACAGATTATTAATTGTACAAATCTTCAATTCCTTTTACTGCTCCAAAAGCAATTCTGTCCAAAACCAAATCTTTCATATCCATCATCAATGCTGGGGTGATAACAAATTCACCGTATTTATCATTTATTGAGTCCAGAGCATCAGAAACATCCCTAGCTTTATTTTCTATATCAAACAAGGAAGCTTGAGAGTCATTGCTAGATATTAAGTCATAACAACTGACTGAAATATGAGCAACAACTTTTTTTTCAGGTTGCTGGTTAAAAATCCATATGGCTTTAGTAAATAATTCATTGGTACTGTAAAGATCGCTTGAATTTTTTCTGCCTCTGTGCCAATAAGTCCCATCACTGTAGATCATACCAACATGTATTCCGAAGGCTGAAAATCCATTTTTTCTCAATCTTCTACCCATTTTTTCGCATAGTTTCATAATAATTTTAGAAAGCATATTGGGATCGTTGGTCTTTTTACCCAAAGAATATTCTTGTCCAAAACCTTTTCTTCCAAATTCAACGTCATCTACTTCGTAACCTCTGATTCTTATGTGCCAGCTATAGCCAACAATGCTTTTAAAAACTTCCTTTTGCAAAATTTCTGGCTTAGCCTGTAGAAATTGAAGAGGAGTAAAAATTCCATGTGCATTTAGTCTTGCTTGATACCTAGTGTTGATGCCATTTAAGTCTGTTAATTTTGCTTTTGAGTAAACTTCAAGAAGATTCTGGTGAGTGATCACATCAAGACCATCTGGCTTATGAAGAGAAGACGCTAATTTTGCCAGAAACCTGTTGGTTGCGATGCCTATATTGCAGGAAACCCATTCGCCAATTTCTTTTCTTATTCTATTTTTTATTTCCCCTCCAATACTTACTAAATCTAAGTGAAGTCTTTCCATACTTCTAAAATCTATTACCAACTCGTCAATTGATTTAATATGTACTTCTGGAGAATAATTTTTACAAATTCTAGAGAATTTAACATGGGCATCTCTAATAAGCGATGTGTCTGGGGTTCTGACAATGACATTTTTGTCTATAAGCCTCGCTTCTCTTACAGTCATTCCTGTTTTAATTCCTAGTTTTTTCGCTTCAATTGAAGGAGCAAGCACGCATCCACCTGGAGAATTATAGGCAGAGATAACAAGTGGTTTACCTCTTAAATGGGGACTTGCTTGTTGCTTAATAGTTGCAAAGCATGAATTGAGATCAATATGCATTATCAGAGGTTTATTTTTATTAATTTCCACCATCGGACACCTCTTCTAGAATCCAATGCAAGTTATCTGAATTACATACTAATCTAAAATCTAAACCTTTATCTGCCAGATCAAAAACATGCAGAATTGAATTACCAACTTTTTTTTTGTGATAGTAGGCGAGTTTTTTAAAAACATACTCTTTATTTTGCCACTGCATTTTTCTAGGCATAACCAAACCGGTTATTTTGTTATAAGAAACGACCACGCTAACTTTCTCATTAAGTGCTTCATTCATATAGTCTTCTTAATAAGAACGTATTACATTAATAACAACGCCACCAAGCTCTAAGCTTTGTTTTGGATATATATTTTTATATTTTTTATTAGCAGGTTTTAAGTAAACTTTTCCATTTCTTTTCATGAAGTATTTAAGAGTCCATTCCTCATCAATAAACGCGGCTACCACATCGCCTTCTTTTGGAGTTTTATTCTTATCTAGAACAACTACATCTCCCTCTTTAATTCCTTCATCGATCATTGAATCACCATAGACTTTTAAGGCAAAAGTATTATCTGGATTTTTAAACAAAAGTTTTTTAAAAGAATATGTGTCGAAATACTCTTCTTCTTGGGAAGGAACTCCTGCCTTAATACTTCCCAAAAGAGGAAGAGCAAAAAACATGTTATTGGGAATTAAGTTTTTCCCTTCTAAGCTAAAAATACCATCGTTTATCCATTTTTTTACAGAGTAGGCAACTGCTCCAATTGAAGTAACACCCAGTAAAACTGCCATTTCTCTGTAAGTTGGCATTCTGCTGTTTTTGAAGTAGAATTTCTTAATCTGATTAAGTGAGTGGTGATTACTCTTTTTGAACATTTGTTCAAATTATATTTAATATATTTTAGGTGTCAAGGACAGCAATGTGTGGAAGATATCAACTAGATCTTAGCAATATCGATAAGTTCAAATCACGCTTTCGGATCACTGGTGAAATACATTGTTTTGGTTTTAGAACAAGTTACAATATGGCTCCAGGTAAGAACTTGCCAGTAATTGTTAATAAAGGCAATAATTTTTTTGACTTGATGAAGTGGGGTTTAATTCCCTTTTGGGAAGAAAAAAAAGAAAATCCCAATAGTTTAATAAATATTAGGAGTGAAAAAGCTACAACGGCACATTGGGCAAAACATTGGATGCAAACAAGCAGGTGCATAGTTCCAGTGAGTGGCTATTACGAATGGAAAAAGACTAAAAATGGCAAAATACCTTACAGGATTTACGAACCAGACCGAGAGTATATGTCTTTTGCAGGACTTTATTCTTCGTACCAGAACCCCAACACTGGAGAGGAGATAAAAACTTACGCTATTTTAACCACCACACCCAATAAAGATACGGCATTCATTCATAATAGAATGCCGGCTATTCTAAGTGAAAAAGAAGAGGAAGCTTGGCTAAATGATAAGAATGCTGAAATTGAAAAATTGGGAAAGTTCCTCAGACCATACCTTGGAAAATTGATACCATATGAAGTTTCACCAATAGTTAACAATCCTTCAAACGACGGATTGAAATTGCTGACTAAAGTGATATAAAACTGAACAATGATGAAGGTTTGAATCAACTCTATTAAATCATCATCCCATAACAAATTTCCTCACTTTTTCACTCTTGAGGAAATTGGTTCGTGTAGTGACCTGATCGGGGAGCAAGAGAAGAAAAAGGTGGATAGATCAAGTTAAATTATACATAATTTTCCGAAAAACATCCGAATGCGCTGCTCTAAATCTTTGTCCCATCCATCTAAATATCTCAGTAAATACTGCTGATATGGTGCGGGTGGTTTTTTGATCAAGTTGTAGGCTTCTTCGGCTGAAAACCAACGAACATCATTAATATCTGTCTGAGCCTCAAG
>CAZIBX010000027.1:0-9626 GCA_964537615.1 uncultured Pseudomonadales bacterium | reverse complement strand
CCAAAGACCGTTTAAGGGTGATCTGGAAAAGGACAGTGATTATTGGCAAAAGTTTCAGACAGAGGTGATTGATACATACGGTGACGATGTACATACAGCGACAATACAGATGATCAAAGAGGTGGGTTTGGTTCAGATTGTGCCGATCATAGAAGATATGTTTGCTATGTATACTCGGGATTACCATGATGGCGAAAAAAGTCCTTCAGTTGAGTCGCGGATTATCGAGCTGGCTGACAACTGTGTTGCGCCAGATGGTATCGTGGGTTTTGACATCAGAATGCAGGATTTATATCAGCGGTATAATTTCAGTCAAAAAGATGCCAAAGCCCAGCGTTTGATTGCCAATAAAGATTGGGTGCAAAAAAGGATAGATGTAGATTTAAGTCAGGTAGATTGGGGGGAAGTGGGGAAAATTGTGGGGGAGTATGGTGGGTATGAAATGGTGGGTAAATAATAATTTTTGGGTTGATAATTTTGCAATAAAAGTAGCAATTTATGACAGAGGTACAACAAAGTTTTTTAAAAGAGATGGGTTTTTCAACTAGCCCTGATCAAAGTAGGGCTGATGTTGCTGACCACACATTTCTTCGACCAGATGGATCCCTACGGTCAAGAAAAAAACAGCCACTACGAGGACCCTTGCACGATTCGAGGCCCAGCAACCATAATCCGGAACAAGGGTCGCAGTTAACCGTCAGGTGTAAGGCTGGTGCCAAAGTAGAAACCCATCCAAACACGCCACCCAAAAGATCACTACTCCCGTTTTATGTTCAGGTTGTTGATGCAAGACACATAGTAGCTGATGGGTATGAATTTGACCAACTGACGTGTGTTAGTCGTGATCAATTTATAGCCATTCAATTAATTTATGAAGAAATACATGACACATTTAATGCCCGAGTGGGTCGAGTTGATCGAGTTGTGTCTAGAGAAAAATTCCAAAAAATTATGACTTTCATCAAGATTTTAAGGGAAAAATGTATCAAAAGCACAACAATAAATTTCCAATTTCTGGAAGAAATTGGCAATAATCCTAGTTTACTAAATGATGAAAAAAATCAATGGGATGATTCTTGGAAATTTAACGTATTCAGAATTTCAGCCAATACTTCCATGGTACTAACTGGTAGTGCTGTTGAGACATATGATGACCGTGCTAAATATAAACGTCACTTCAATTTACCATGAAGAAATTTCTGACGAGCAAGAATTGTAGCAGGAGTGAGGATCGAACTCACGACCGGCGGTTTATGAATCCGCTGCTCTACCACTGAGCTACCCTGCCTCGACAAGCCAAGTCGGGCTTTCGCCTTGATTATACCAAAGAAAAGAGCTAAAATAGACACCTTAACGCGCGGGATAGTGTACGGTGCACGTGAGGCTCATAATCTCACAGGCTGGGTTCGACTCCCAGTCCCGCAACAATGTACGTTAACGTACTATTTTTCCTCAAGTAAATTTGTTTTTTTCGCTGGTATAATGATTAAATCATTCTATTTTTATAGTGGTAGTGGGGTTTAATATGATTCGGCAACTCAAAAGTAATATCGTTTATCAAAATAAATGGATGACTGTCAAAGAAGATGAAGTTGAATTTGCCAATGAGAAAAAGGGGATTTTTGGTGTCGTAGAAAAACCAGACTTTGCCATGATTGTTCCTTATGATTCAGGATTTTTCTATTTAGTTAAGCAGTACAGATACCCTGTTAAAGGTTCATTTTGGGAATTTCCTCAGGGTTCATATGAAGAAAATGGTGAAATTTCTCCAGTAGACTTAGCTAAAGCTGAGCTAAAAGAAGAAACAGGCTGCGCGACTAAAGATATTAAGGAGATTGGGTATCTTTATGAAGCATACGGCTACTGTAATCAGGGTTTTCATATTTTTTTAGCAACAGATTTAGTTGAGGGTGAGCAGAAACTGGAAGTTTCTGAGCAAGACATGATTGTTAAAAAAGTAAGTGTTAAGCAATTTGAAGAAATGGTTGAAAAAGGTGAAGTTAGAGATGCGCCCACATTAAGTGCATACGGCCTGCTCAAATTGAAAAGTTTGATTTAAAGCAATGCCATTCTTGGAGAAATAAGTTCTAGCATCCTCCGCGAGTCGCAACATAGGGAAACAAATTATCTTGGGTATTCACTACTTAAATCTTCCAGCAGACATGATGGTCACTAGCACTATCGAACAAAACGATCAGTCATATTTGCAACAATTGATGAGCGATCTTACCGGACCAATTGATACGGGATCTCCGACTTAACAAGTCAGTGCGTTCACCCACCGCGCAACATTTTTTCAGTTCCCCGTTACAGTTTTTGTCATTTTCCTTGGTTATATTAAGACATTGAGTTACTTGACAAATGTGTCACATATGCCACAATATGATCAGTAGTAAGAAAAAAATAGTTTTTATCGATTCATTAGCCAAGAAAGCACTTGACTCTTTTCCGATAGAAATTCTAGCTCGTTTCAATGATCTTTTTGAAATCCTTAGCAGAGAAGGTAGATTGGAGATGCCTTTTGCTAAAAAGATAACTGATAGCTTGTTTGAAATTCGAGTAAAAGGTAGGGGTCAATGGCGAGCAATATATGGGTACATCTTTGAAAATCGGATCATAATACTATCAGCCTTTCAGAAAAAAACACAACAAATACCAAAAAAGGAACTATTGATAGCTATAAAACGACTTAGACAATATTGAAAAAAAGGGGATAAACTATGAAAAAAAATGCTGTCTTACTTAGTCAATGGAGCAAACAATTTACCCCAGCCCAAAAACAAAAAGCCAAGCTTACCAATAGTTATTATGCTGTTGTGGCGGAATTTCAAAAAACTAGAAAAAATCTTGGATTAACTCAACAACAATTAGCAGATAAATCAGGCATTGATCGGACCGTAATTGCCAAAATCGAGACAGGAGCTAGAAATACTACTCTTAACAGCTTGATGATGTTTGCTGATGCTTTGGACAAAAAATTAAAAATTAGCTTTGTTTAGGACGTAATGCGCTTTGTTTCGAAGTTATAAAATTAGCCAACGAGTAACACTTTATTGCTCCCTTGGATCAAGACTAGGCCGTCCTTGAAATCTACAAATTTCTTGAAAATGATAAGCGTCTATTCCTGGATGCATTTGTATGAGTGGCATTGCATCTTGTGGTAATTTGACTGTCAAAGCCAAAGCATTAACCACTTGCCAATGAGGGTAAGTTAACAGGGGGTAAACAAATTTTTTGTCTATTTCATTGCCTTTTAGGTTTTCAATATACTGCATTGCAACAATCCAACCGTCTTCAGCAATCCAGTCATTTGGCACTCTTCCTTCATTTACAAACCCCCATACAAGTTGGGCCTGCCAATATCTAGCACTTCTTTCATCCAAACCATCGTAAAAGCTTTTCTCGTCTGGTTGATGTATATTTTGATTTGAGACTCTGTCACCAATTAGTCTTTTTCTAGCCTCTTTTAATTTTTCTTGCCAATCAATGGGTTGTTTACTCTCCACCCCCCCCTCGTCCAGAAAATCTAAATCTTCAGCTGTTATCCGCCTATCTATTTGAGTCATATTCCCTTTCTTGTGTTAGGTAATGACTAAATCATTATCTTCTTCTTCTCTGTCAAGACTCGTGCCATTTTTTGTATCGAGGTTAACATAAAACCTGAAGCAAATCAGTCACAGACAAATGAGCGCCTATACGGCGCTTTTTGTTGGTGGGCAATGTGGTGGGCACTTGGCGGGAAAGTGTTGTAATTGAGACATGTATAAACCCGATTTTTCTATAACTTCCCATATCAATAACTTAATTGCTGGGATAGAATCCATCAAATTAAGGATTGACGCGGCTTCAATTAAATACCAATCAGGTGAGACAAGCTTTGGCTGGTAAGTTAAACCACGACTTTCGCAGGGGGACTTGACATTCGTCGTGTTGAATAGAGTACACTTTGTAGTGTAATCTGGTTTGCGAGGATCGAACATTTTTTATGTCAAGAATTGATAAATATGTAAGTCTTCGCGATTTAGCTGAAGGTGAAAAACAGGCTGAATTGATTGGAATTACAACAGACTCTAAAAACCGACTACTATGTACCCTAAATGATTTTAATGCTACTACATTTGGTTTGAGTAGAGCAATAAGCGCACGCAAAAACATGATAGCAAATCTCGAATCGTTGTTGAGATTTGGAAGAGACGAAACAATGGAAGATTGGTTTGATAACATATGCCATGATTTTGTTTATGGTTTTTTACATGAAGGTGGGACTAGCTTGGAAAGAATTCAACTTTTACGTGCTTTTAACTTATTAACTGACATTGCAGTTGATTATGATCATCCTGATAATGTGAAAATTTGTAATGAATCACTAATTGCATTAATCAGAGATATCAGAAAATATTTTGGACTCGATTTAACACGACTTGGTATACAGGACACATCATGGGTTTATGGGCGAGGAGAGCGAGCACAATCTTGGTCAGAAATTGCATATTGTGTATGTGGATTATTTCAGAACCTTGATTTAGTTGACACTTATTTGACACTTAATTTATCAAAACGTTCCAAGCAACAAAAATATCACTGCCAGTTCAAAGAACTGCAAGACAGTATCGACTCACATTTAACATATTTTTTTCGACTCTATGTTAGGCAATGGTTTCAGATACCCGAGCTCGGCTCTATACCACTCTTAATTGATGAGTTGGAGCAGGAAATAAAGAGCTATAAAGATGAGTTAAGAAGTATTCAACCACTTTACAATTTTTTTGAAAGAAGGGCAAAAAGAAAGGGGTACACATATGACCCTACTCATGAACTATGGGTTGCACCTCCACCAAATTTACAATTGGAATCTTAGATTTGGTATGACCCACTAATCAGACGTTGCATCCTCTATAACCTGCTTCTGTTGTTTTAACTTCTGATCATCTGGATTGATCGTCAGAGCTTGATCGATATAAATCCGGGCTTTGGCTTGGTCTTTTTGCAGATAATGAATCAAAGCAATTTGTTGATAGGACTGCCACTGATTGGGATTAAACTTAACGGCTTGCAGATAACTGGCTAGAGCCAAATCCAGTTTGCCTAACTGGCCGTAAACATTCCCTAGATTATGATAAGCATGAGCGTAGCCTGGATTCAGAGCGATGGCTTTTTGAAAATGTTTCACCGCCATTTCCAGATTGCCGGTTCGGATGTAGTAATCGCCTAAGTTATTATTATTTTGAGGACTGTTGGGAGCGGTTCTGTCAGTGGCGAGCCACAAAGTATCCTGATTTTGCCAAGCTTGATTGCGCAGATAAGTGGTGATCATCAGTGTGATCACCATCGTCACCACCAGAACTACCATCAGATTTTGCACCTGTGGTTTGACGAAAAATTTGTCCAAAAATAACCCAACCACTGCATAAATACCCACAGTGGCTAGATAGACGTATCTTTCTGCCACCAGCGATGATACTCCAAAAGGAGTCAGGGTCGGTGAGAGTGCCAAAAAGAAAAACGCCAACCAAAAAAACACCCAGCGGGTTTTTTTGAGTGAAACAACAGCTATACCAGCTACTACCAGCGTAACTAGAATCCGCCCCGCCATTTCTTGCCAAGAAATCAATTGTTGGGTGTGATAAAAGGACAGATTGTAAGGTAAACCAATCATTTGTAAATAAGTACTGATGGCTATGGGAATTTGAATCAAAGGATTGCCTAGTGAGGTAGCAGAGGAGTACTCGATATTCAAAGCGCTAATTCTAGCCGGAATCATGGAAATATAAGTGAAGATCCATATAGAACTGATTAGAAAAAAAGGAATGGTTTTTTGCCAATTTTGTTTAATGCTTTTGGTAGCAAACAGCAAAACGCATAAAATCAAAGGAAAGCCCATGGTTTTTTCTGAAAAATAAATGCCGATGAAAAATAAAAAAACCGCCAGCCAGTATTTTTTGTTCCACATAGTTTTATGGAGTGATTCAAAAAATAAACCCAGAGAAATCAGGATAAAAAAAGCCGAGTGACTGACCAAACCGCCGGAAATCCAAGTTACGGCCTCTGTCTGGATGGGGTGAACGGCAAACAGGATACTGGCCAGTAACCCCACCCGCCGATTAGCCAGTTTTTCTACTAGCCAGTACACTGCTACAGCATTAAAGAAGTGAAAAACGATGTTATTAAGCCGGAAATAAGTCGGTGACGTACCAAAAATATGATAAATGATAAAGTATTCCAGATCGCCTATGAAAGTCAGGGCAGAGCGAGTTACATAACGGATGCCTCCGATATGAGGATTGGCAGGAATAGCGGCAATATCATCTGATACGAAAGCATTATCCAGAGTATTAAAGTAAATAATAGCGATCAAGACAAAAATACCAAAAATATGCATGAAGTGATCAGAAATCCAGGTCAGAAATTGAAACCTGGGTCGGCTTGATCTTCTGTGAATTTCTGCCGGTTGAGTCTTCATTTCAAGTGCTGTTGATCCCCCAAGATTTCCAACAGAAGACGATTGAGCTTGAGATGAAGTCGATTGATTATTTTGACTGATTTTACTTAACTCTAAGTATTGTTGGTGAAATTTGGCGAACTTATCCTGACTCCATCTGTGTTTGAGATAGTCAAGAACCGCTTCCTCTGTGAGTGATAAATCACTAGCTATCTGGCCGACCGACCTGGTTTTCACCCATTTTTTGACATACTTGCGCTGAATAGGATCCAATTTCATAACGAGTCATCAAATTAGTGAGTTTAATCTTATCATTCCATGTGGTCAGCGAAGCAGGAGTTTGTTTTGCCAAAGTCGCCAAGGACTATCTGTCGGGGTGGGATTGGCCGGAGTAGGGGCAAGTGAGGGCAGGGCCGGCAGTTGCAGCACGGTTTCATCTGGTTTATGGAGTAGGAGTTGGTCGCGGATGATTTTTTCTTTGATGCCAGAAGTTGTACTGACTTGGGCCTTTTGGGTTTCCCTGTCTCTGGCGGCTTCCAAAGTCTGGATTTCTTGTCTTATCTCTTTTACCACCTGATTGGTTTGGTTGGTGTTGAGGGCGGTTTGACGCAGTGACCAGATGATCGCCAGCCCGATCAGCAAGGTGATCACGGCTGTGACCGGATTGAAAATCAGCAAGCGTATTGTCAAAAGTCCCTCCGCATGTTACTATAAGGCACTTAAACCGATGCAATTTGGTGCATTCTAGTTTAATTTCAACATCAGTATACCTATGACCGATTCCCACAAACAAGCCCAAGAACGTTTCGTGGCTCAACTGCGCCAGGCGGGCAAGGCATCGGCTACAGTTATCGCTTATGGCAAAGATATCGAGCAGTTACTGGGTTTTGTCGAGGAGTTGGGCCGGACAGAGATCGTCGCTATTAGTGCAGAAGATATCGATGCCTTCAAAGAACTACTTAAAAAGCAGCGTTACACCAGTAAATCTATCTCTAGAAAACTCAACTCGATTAAGGCCTTTTTCCGTTTCTTATTAAGTGAGGGCACGATCAGTCACAATCCGGCTGACAGCGTAGCTCACCCCAAGTTTGATCAGTCTATCCCGCGTATTTTGTCCAAAGTCGAGTATCGGGCGCTACGTGATGCTTGTCGGCCTGATCTGCGCATGGCTGCTGTGGTGGAGTTACTCCTTCAAACCGGTATGCGCATCAGTGAGTTGGCAGCCCTGGAGATTCAGGAAGTGGATCTGGATCATAATGTGATTTTGGTTAGAGCCCAGAACTCTCGGGGTGATCGCAAGGTCCCTCTCAATGCTTCGGCCAAAAGAGTCTTGACCGAGTATCTGACTATCCGGCCTAGAGCGCGGGAAAAAACTTTGTTTTTGACCAAAACTTGCCGACCATTTTTGGTGCGTAATATCAGAACGGCTCTAGATCGCTACTTCCGCCTGGCCGGGATCCGTGATGCCAAAGTTAATGATCTGCGACACACTTTCATCATCGAACAGCTTAAAGCCGGCACCCCACTGGTTTATGTTTCCCAGTTGGTCGGTCACAAGCGCATTACTACCACAGAAAAATATCTGCAGTTGATCGAAGCTCCAGATATGGCACCTAGTGTGCAGATAGAGGAGTTGTAGACAGAGCTAAATTTCAAAAAAAATGCCAAATAGAATTGAACAATTAATAGGGTATTTTGGTAAAGGCATAGATGTGGCCAGAGGGTATTTAGATCGAGTCAAAGCCAAAAGAGACAAAGAGCGTTATTGGCAAGAACTGGACGCTTACTTTATGGCCGATGAAAAAGCAGTTGCTCTGATGGGAAGTTTGAAACGTGTTGGTAGTTATATGACTGTTGTGGAAGAGATTGGTCGGTTTTGGCAGGAAAATTTTACAAGATTTACTAGTCCAGAAAGTGATGTTGCTTATGACGCAGGTGATTTTTTAACCTGGTTACGAGAACGTACTTGGATTCCCAGAAATTACGAAGTCAGCGCTTTTTGGACAAATGCCACCAGCGGTGAGGCAATAACAGAAGATTTTGCCAAAAATTTATTTGATTCCATGCGTCAAATTTATGAGGTCAAAACAGACCCAAGACATAAAAGATGGGAACTTCGTTTTTCGCCAGATCTTGGAGGTACATTTTTGAATATCTTTGAATGGATGTATCCTGATCTCTATAGTCAACTTCAATTATCAGCACCTAAGGTTATGGACTGGTTTATCAGCTGTTTAAAAACAGCTAGGTCGCCATTTTTCAGTGAGATAACATGTGTTCGTTTGATTGAGCTGGCACGTATTCATTGTCCTGGTGGTGGAATTATTCATTACGGAATGAATCCCGATCGTGTAGAACCATTTCCAGAACCAGAATCTTGATCTTGGACAACTTGATTAGTTCTCGTCTTAGTTAGAGATTTTTGCAAAAATTGATATTTTTCTGTATTGACTTTTAATTTAATTTGTACTATCATGCTAGTACGATGATACAAACTAAAGCCCAAATTTTGGCAGAAACGCTGCTAGAAATTGACGACCGTCGGGAATTAGCCGAGTTTCTAGAGGGTCTGCTCACGCCAGCAGAGATTGATCAATTAGTCGTCCGGCTGGAGGTAGTGCGCTTACTCAAGCAGGGTTTGCCTCAGCGCCAGATCGCTCAGAAACTCGGCGTCGGCATCGCCACCGTCACCAGAGGCGCGCGTGAACTGAACTCAGGTCGCTTCAATCAAATTTTGGCCTGAAAGAAATAAATAAAGGAAGACAAAAATATGAAAATCAATCACAAACCAAAAATCGGCATCATCGGTGGCGTGGGTCCCCAGGCCAGCGCTTATTTATACCAGGAAATAATTCGCAGTGCCCAACATGATCACGCAGCCACACTCAACCACCAATATCCAGATTTGGTCATACATTCTTTGCCCATTCCTGATTTTATTTCTGACACTAGCCAGTTAACTTTGGCTAAAAAGATGCTACACCAAGCCACGGCCGATCTGGAGGGACTTTGGCGTGACGTTTCTTGCGCTGGGTAGTAATACAGTACACATACTTTTACCAGAGTTACAAAGCCAATCTCGGATGCCATTTATGTCTATGATTAAGTTGGTATCTGACCAGGTGATAACTGACCGAATTAACAGAATCGGTATTGTATCTAGCTCTATGACTCGAACCAAAAAACT
>CAZIBX010000026.1:0-9651 GCA_964537615.1 uncultured Pseudomonadales bacterium | reverse complement strand
TTGCATCTTTAGTGCCACTGCTGCAGGAAAAGTCATCCAATCGTGGGCATGAATAATGTCGGCTTGGCCTGTTAACAAGTCCGCTTTTTGACCCAATTGATCGGTGTAGTTCTGGACTACTTGGTTCATCTGATCCCAGTTCGCTCCAGAAGTCTGATAGGCCTGATGACCATAAACCGAGTGACCGCCTCCAAAACCAAACTGGATCGGCGTAGCAACCGGAAACTGAAGAAGTTGCATGTGACCGAGTGGTTGACCGTAGTTGAAAGGTAGAGTGAAGTAGATCTGATTGCCTTGGTCAGCCAGAGCTTGGGTCAAACCACGACAGGCCTCACCCAATCCACCACTGTTGTGGGGGGGGTACTCCCAGCCAAGCATTAAAACAGATGGTAACTGATTCATCCTCTCTCATCTTAGCGTAAAAACCAGCTGTCCAGCAAGACCAAACGTAGTATAGTTATTGAGAAACTATCACTCTGGCCATTTATGCCCGCAACTATCACCAGCCATTTCTTAAACCAAAAAGCCAATTCCATCAGACAACTGATTATCCAAATGATCGCTCAAGCTGGTAGTGGTCATCCGGGGGGAGCTCTAGGTCTAGCTGATATTTTCAGCGTTTTATATTTTGGTCAAGTTTTAAATTATGACGCTCAAAATCCCAATTGGGATGATCGAGACTATCTTCTGCTCTCGAATGGCCATACTTGTCCTGTCTGGTATGCCACCTTGGCTTTGGCCGGTTTTTTTCCACCCGAGGAGCTGAAAACATTTCGTAGCTTTGATTCGCGTCTGCAGGGTCATCCTCGGGCTGGTACTTTGGCCGGAATAGAAAATACTAGCGGCCCGTTGGGTTTAGGTCTATCACAGGCCTGCGGTATGGCAACTGGGCTTAAGTTACAAAAACGCAACAACCGAGTATTTTGTGTTTTGAGTGACGGTGAACATCAAGAGGGCCAAACCTGGGAGGCCTACATGTTTGGTGCTCAACAACAATTAACCAATTTGACCATATTGATCGATCGCAACCAAATTCAAATTTCCGGCTTAACTGAAAACGTTATGCGCCTTGAACCATTGAAAGATAAAATAGCCAGCTTTAACTGGCGAGTCCATGAAATTGATGGGCATAACTACGATCAAATCCGTTGGGCTTTGAGTTTACCATCAGATGAGCAGGGTAAGCCGACGGCGATTATTTGCCAGACTATTCCTGGCAAGGGTGTGGATTTTATGGAAAACAACCATGTCTGGCACGGCAAGGTGCCTAGTCCAGAGGAAACAGAGCGAGCCTTGAGTCAGTTAGCAAATCGGGAATATCATGATGAGTGAAAACGAAAATCAATTTAAATCTACTAGGGATGGTTTTGGTGCCGGTTTGGTTGAGGCGGCCAGACTAGACTCCAAAGTTGTCGGCTTATGTGCTGACTTGTCTGATTCAACCAGAATGTCGGAGTTTGCCAAAAAATACCCCGACCGTTACTTCGAAGTCGGTGTGGCTGAACAGAATCTAATCGGCTTGGCTAGTGGGCTAGCTAAAAGCGGCTTAATTCCCTTCGCTGCCAGTTACGCTTGTTTTTCACCCACCAATTCTTGGGGGGTGATCAGAACCAGTGTCTGCTATAGCCAAGCCAATGTCAAAATTGTGGGAGGCCACTCCGGCCTGGCCACTGGACCAGATGGCGCCACACACCAAGCTCTGGAAGACATCGCCATCATGCGAGTTCTGCCACATATGAGCGTGATCGTACCGGCTGACGGCCATCAAGCATACCAAGCTACTTTGGAAATCGCCAGATATAAAGGCCCTGTTTATTTGCGCACTTATAAACTAGACGTACCCAATATTACGGCTCTGCACCAACCCTTTGTCATCGGCCAGGCCGATGTTTTGACACAGGGCAGTGATGTTTGTTTAATCGCCTGTGGTTACATGGTCCATCAGGCTCTAGCCGCAACTGAAAAACTGGTAGAACAAGGAGTCAGTGTCCGTGTCATCAACATGGCTACCATCAAACCACTAGACGTAACTACCTTAGCCAAAGCATTTCAAGAAACCAGGTTGGTTTTAACACTGGAGGATCATCAGGTCATCGGCGGCTTAGGTGGGGCAGTAGCAGAGGTGGCGATGGAGGCGGGCTGGCGGACTCCATTTAAGCGCCTCGGGGCACAAGATACATTTGGGGAAAGTGGAAAAGCAGAGGAGTTGTATATAAAATATCATCTCGACGTAGGTTTTTTAACTCAAACTATTCTTAAATTAATAATGTAGTATTGTAATTCAAAAAGGCAAAGTTAAAATGTATGTATATGGAAAATCAAATTCAAAACCAAGTGCTTTCAAACGATCAACCACCAATAATTCCTCATGACAATTCTAGAAACAATGTCAAAACTTTAATCATAATACTTTCCGGTTTAATTGTTTTAGCTGGAGTTTTATTATTGGGTATGCAGTTAGGTCAAAAACAAGTAAAAAACAAATCGTTCGACACAGTGCAGCCGTCATTAATTCCTTCTCAAACACCAACTTCTTACACCACGGAAAACGAGTTAACTAATTGGAGTACTTTTTTTAATAAACTACTTCAATATCAACTAAAGTATCCGCCAAAGTGGAAACTGGACAATTTAACACAAGATAAACAAGTTTCCATTTACTATCAGCCAGATGCTAATGTTTCAGTTGGGTCAATTTTCATAGAAGAAACCACCAAGTCTAACTATGAAAATGAATTAAGAGCTCAAACAGATTGGACAACAGAAACATTTGGTAATCAACAAACAAGTTGTAGAAATTTAAATCCAATAATCACAGTGTGTTATTTGGTAAGTGATAAAAAATATTTGTTCATAAATATTACTAAAAAGATTGATGATACAGAATACAACGAGACATTAGATAAAATATTTTCAACACTAACATTCACAGTTGATTCGAGTTCTTATTTCTTCACAATGCCTGACGGCTACCAGGTTTTAAGCACCAATGATAAGGTCAGTACATATGGATCTAGTGATTTAGAATATTTAACCATTACAAAAGGAATAACGATAAATTTAAACAAATTAGCTCAAAAGTGCGAAATGAACACACCAGATTATTGTCTCGATGAGGGCGGGGGTTGGGGCCAAAAGGAAAAAGTAATGAATGCTACACTTGATGGTGTTCCAGCACGTAGTTTCTACATCAGTGGCGGAGTGGATAATGCATATCATGTTGTCCAAACAACAACTGATCCAATCGTAGAGTTAAAAATGTACGTTGCTGGCGGGGGTCTGGACGCTACTTTTCAAAAGATTTTAACTAGTTTTAAATTCGAAAAAAAATAACTACATACTTTAGCTAAACCTAGTTGCACAAACACATTTTAGGTACTAGTCTATAAGCATGCCCAACAACTCTGCTTTTGACTCGGCCCGAGTTTCTATCGTGGGTTGCGGTAAAGTCGGCATGAGTACGGCTTTTTCTCTACTGCACACCGGCGTGGTCAACGAGCTGGTTTTACATGGCCGTTGTCGAGATGATTTAATCGGTGAAGAACTAGACCTAGAACATGCTTTAAGTTTTCTACCTCACGCTCGAGTTAAAGCCACAGAAAAATTCAGTGATTTGGCTGGTAGTGACATCATCATTTACTGTGCCGGTGCTGCCCAGGCACCAGGTGAATCGCGACTAGATCTGGCGGATAAAAATATTAAAATTTTGGAAAGTGTTTTTCCACAAATTCTGTCAGCTACACGAGATGCCATTTTTCTGATAGTGGCCAATCCAGTGGATATTTTGACTTACCGAGCTTATCAAATCGCCAACTTACCTAAAGGTAGAATTTTTGGCTCGGGAACCTTGCTGGATACCGCCAGATTTCGCTTCCATTTATCAGAATTTTTGAATATCAACCCCAATAGTATTCATGCTTATATTTTGGGGGAACATGGCCAGAATTCTTTCCCGGTTTTGTCAAGTGCTATGGCTGGTGGTACGCCACTAGCCACACTACCCAATTACTCACATGACCAGGCGATGAAGGCGTATCTACAAGCCAGAGACGCTGCTGCCAAAATCATCGAGAGTAAAGGCGCGACTTTTTATGGTATCGCCGCTACAGTATCTCATCTGGTCAAGTTAATTTTGTCTGATGCTCAAGCCATCGTGCCAGTCAGCGCTCCGCTTCATCAATATCATGGTCACTCTGGCGTGGCTTTGTCTGTCCCCTCCGTCGTTGGCCGAGGCGGAGTAGAGGATCAGCTAGAAGTTAAACTGTCATGGGAAGAAAATAAACAGTTGGAACAAGCCGTGACTGTATTAAAGCAGTATTTGAGTTAAATTTTTTGACATTGGGGGCAGTAAAAAGTGCTGCGGCCGCCTTGTTTGGCCCGTTTGATTGGCGACTTGCAAACTAAACACGACTCATTTTCTTTGCCGTAAACTCGGATGGCGTTTTGATAACCTCCAGATAAACCATCGGCGGTTCTATAATCCTTGATAGTTGCTCCGCCTAGCTGAATCCCCAAGCCAATCACTGTTTGAAGAGAAGTTAGCAAACGAGTTAGTTCTATTTTGCTTAAAGATTTGGCCTGCCGAAAAGGGCTGACTTTGGCTAAGTGTAAACCGTCACAAACATAGATATTGCCCAGTCCAGCCACAATGGTGTGATCCAAAATAGCCAACTTAATGGAAGTTGTTTTTTTGGCCAACTTTCCAATCAGATAATCGACTGTCAAACTTGAGTCAACAATATCGGGACCAAATACCGCCAGTTCTTGCTCGGCCAAATCATCAGATAAAACTTTCCACCAACCAAAGACTCTCTGATCATTGAAAAACAACTGACTGTTATCATCAAAATCAAGGTAAATCCGGGTATGCTTGCTAGGCAAAGACTGGATAAAGTCAGCGGTGGGGTGACCGCCACCGATTCTTTTTTGTTTTGAGTCGATATAAATCAATTGCCCAGTCATTTTCAGGTGAATCAAGATAGAATGATGATTTGACAAGTGCAGGCGAATAACCTTGGCGCGCCGACTGACGTTTTTAATCACTAAGCCCACAACGTCATCGCCCTGCCAGGGTTTTTTATGCAGTTTGGTAACTTGAGTAATTTTGTGGCCAACCAACTTGGTTTTTAACCGACGGACAATAGTTTCTACTTCTGGTAATTCAGGCATCGAGCCAAATTATAAACTATCGATATAATTCAATTTTGACTTAAGACAACTTCTTCTTTTCGGATAACGATAAGTAGTTTTGTCGTGTCGATACTTTTTTACCACTTTTCTGTTCCAACTCTGTCCGAGCGTGTCCAGCTACTTCACCACCCTCTTTGGCCGCTTGTTTGTTCTCACCAAAACCTCGGGCATCTTTATTTTTGGCGATTTCAGTAGTTGAAGCTTCACCCAACATGGAAAAAATTAACTCCAAATCGTTCATATGGTCTCGCAAGTTTTGATGTTTCAATCCTTTAAATGCTTTGTATTTTTGAGGCGTCATACCAAAAGTAGCTTGAGAAATCTCTGCCGTCAAAATGGCGTACTCTTTTTCTCCACCGACCTGACGTTTTTTCCACTCATCAGTCAAGGTCTCACGAATCTCAATCCCTCTCATGCGTTTTTCGATCCAAGAGTCGGGATAACCTTTGGCTTTATAAAGAGCGCGAGTACGTTTGGTAGCCAGTTCTGGATCTTCTATCTCTTGCACACGCTCATAGCCCACTCTAGCCAGCCAAAGTTTAAATGGCTCGGCTTTGGGTGAGGGGATGGACTGAATGATGCGGAAAATGCCTTCTGTGTTAGCGCAGTCGGTTTCGTATTTTTTACCATCAGATGACTCTAACTTCAGTTGTCTACAAATTGTAGACAACTCAATTCCATCACTGGCCAGAACTCTAGCTTTCATTGCATTCCAATAAACTCTTGGTTTGTTGCTATCCGTTAAAGCACCAACTACATCTACCACAGAAAACCACCATTCATTATTAAAAATTACCTTCCGGACTTTTTTGCCTTTGAAAATAGCGATTTTTGTGGTGACTTCAAGGTCGGCACTCATAGACCCCATACTAACACCATCTAACTAGTATTCAATGATAAATAGTTACGCATTTTCTTTAATTAATTTGGTTTAAATAAATACTTCAAGATGAAGTTTGCGACTGCTACAAGGATGCCAACGAGTAAGCCAACAATAATCTTATCTTTATTTTTCTGCCAAAAATTCGGATTATCCTGTTTTGAAACTAAGCGAATTGAATTTTTTATCATTTTTGGAACAATCACTTCGAAAATTGTCATTGCAATAATAAAAGCAGGGAAACCAAAAATAATAATAGAAGAGGGATATGATTTTGGATCAAGTGGATTATAACCAAAGAAAAAAAACTCAAGAAAAATGATTCCAACATATAGAAAGCAAAAACATGCTAATGAGATAATTGTATTTCTTTTCGTTAAAAAATATAAAACTGATTTCTTTTTGTCAACAACGATTAACTTTATTTTTTCGATCATTCCAATTTCCTTAGCACCATTTTTTTCAGTATAGAGCCGTATATCTGTTTTCCTGAAATCCAAGCTAACACAACTGGGTTTTTGCGTTTGAATACACAATTCATTAAGATGCTTCTCTTTATAACTGAGTAATTCTTGTGGACTTAATTGATTATCGTTCAGTTTAATTATTGGGTCCATAAAGCCTTCTTCTCTGAATAATTCGAAGAGTAATTCAATTTGCTCTATATAAAGCGTTCCTGGTGGAAGACTAACAGAAATTGGTTGGGGTGTTTTTCTCATCTTATTTACTTCTGTGCCGATTTATCAGACAGAATAATCCACCAATTAATCTTATTTGTAAACTAATCAGTGAGTCCGCCGGGACTCGAACCCGGGACGCACAGCTTAAAAGGCTGTCGCTCTAACCGACTGAGCTACGGACCCATGAAACTCATGGTCTATTATACCAGCTTGTTGGCCGCTACTTGAGTTGCTATAATGGGCCCGCCCATGCTGAACACCAAAAAATTACTTTACATTTTACCAGACGTGGCCTATGTGGGTGAGTTGCTGGAAGGCAAAAAACCCAACTCCTTTGTCATCCAAGCATTCCGCCAAATCAATGGCACTTACTTAAAAGATGGCCATTTTTTGGCTGAAAGCGTCGCCAAACTGATGGCCAAACTGGAAGCAGATTCTTATCACATCGTGTTGCCTGACGACTTGTTTACCAATACCATTGTCTCTGTTTCAGAGGATAGTGATATTAAAATCAAAGAACACGTCAACTCTCAACTTTTACCCTCCTTAAACATCAGTCCGGATACTCACCTGATCGAAACCACGGTCTTAAATACTTTCAAAAAAACAGCCAGAATTCAGCTGTCGGCTATAGAAAAATCTGTTTTATTACCCCTGCGAGTAGCGGTGTCTCACACTCACTGTCAAATTACTGGTTTCTCACCGGTCAGCTGGACTTTGAAGTCTATGGTCTCACTGGAACCATCCATCTCTATCCTACAACTGGGTTCTCATCTTTATACCGGCTTACATTACATCGGAGTTGATCAGACCAGCAGTTGTGCCGTATCTGATCTGAATGTAGCGGTAGAGAGTGTCAAAACACTCAAGGGCAGTGAGCCCAATGTCCAAACAGTTTACTTGATCACCAATGAGCTGGTTGGTCAGCAACTTCAAGATAACTTGAGTAGTGTAGTACCGCTGCAACAACTGGCCAAAACCGAGTCAGAAGATAATAAAATTCCTTCATATGTTGAGACCGCTCTGGAATCTGGCGCCAAAACATTAAGTATTGCTGATTATCCGGTACCGATTTTCAAATTAGCCAAAGCCAATCAACAAGATCTGGAAACGCTTAAATCAACCGATACACAAGAAGCAACCACATCACCAGACGACTCTGCTCAAACAACACCGGTTGAAGCTGTAACAACAGACCAACCAGAGCCAAAGTTGCTAGAAAGTGATACAGTAGAGACAGAAGAATTACCAAAACCGGAGGATGCACCAGAGTTGCCCGCCCCCAGTATACCAACCCAACTGAAAGCTCCTATGCCAGAAGAAGAAAAAACACCCGCTTCAACCGAACAAGTCAGTGTCAGGCGTCTGATCAATACTCCGGTTGCAGATCAAGAATTGGCTTCTAGCGGTCCTTCTGACAAATCTCAACCCAGTGAAGTTGATTTGACTCAATTTGTTAGTCATGCCAATCCAGACTCGACTTTACCACCAGTATCTCAATCCAAACCCAAACAAGGAGCCCCTTCTATGCTACGCATGATCGTTACCACTCTGGCTGTATTTTGCGCTACTGTAGCAGTCGGTATTGGAGTCGGAGTCGGATTGCTGTATCTGTCCAATATGAAAAACGGCGACACTGGCTCGCCTGTGGCTGTCGTTTCTCCCTCCGTTGCTCCCTCTGGTCCAACCGCCACACCGGTCCCTACCGCCGCCCCAACTCCCAGCACTAAACTCGAGACTTTAAAACTACTGGTGGTTAATGCCACCACCAAAGCCGGTTATGCGGGACAAATCGCTACTACTCTGAAAAAAGCCGGATTAACCAACGTCACGGCCGCCAATGCCAAGGGCACTTATAAAACCGGTAATTACTTTTTGGCCAAAGATGCCACTGCTTCCGCTCACCTTAGTGGTTTGCAAACTGCCTCTGGCCTGAAGCTGACGGTAGGTGAAAAAATCGAAACAGAAGACCCCAAAGGTCAATATGATGCCGTACTGGTGCTAGCAGAGTAATCAATCGATCATTCTGACTGTTGCGTCCCGGACCGTGTCGAGTATAATGCTTCTGTTTCAGAGGGAAGGCGACTTCCCATACATATCAGGTATGTAAAGACAAGCAAACATGTCAAATGTCGTTCATGTTTCTATTAATGCGGAATCGTTGTTTCATCTCGGCGACTT
The DNA here is from genome assembly GCA_964537615.1 of uncultured Pseudomonadales bacterium. Lineage (GTDB taxonomy): Bacteria > Patescibacteriota > Microgenomatia > UBA1400 > PJMF01 > CAZIBX01. The sequence goes on along the minus strand of CAZIBX010000026.1, from coordinate 720 downwards.
GTCTATCACCAACTCAATTCTCACCAGCGTTATTGTTTCAGTTTTAATTATCGGTTTTGCCGTTTTGGTCAGAAGCGTTCTTAAACCCACCTACAAGCCCACCGGCATGCAACTTTTGGCCGAGTGGATCGTTGAGTCACTTTACAGCTTTGTTCATTCTGTGTCGGGCGACTCGCGCAAGAGTCGTCTTTTTATGCCCCTAATAGCTACTTTTTTCATTTTTATTCTAGTCAACAACTGGTTTGGTTTACTGCCAGGAGTCGGTACTATCGGTAAAAATGAACCGGTTGAGGTTGAGGCGTCAGAATCCAATCCTACTCATACCCTTGAAACCACAGCTCAACCTACCACGCTGCCCACCACTGAAGAAAATCATGGTTCGGTCACCGCTCTGGACACGCAGACATCAATTGAAGAGGTAGCCAAAACAGATGAAACACACGCTACTACCAAGTTTGTACCCTTCCTGCGCGCTGGCACCGCTGATCTCAACACCACCATCGCGCTGGCTTTGATCTCGTTTGTTTGCATTCAGGTCTTTGGCCTGAAATTTCAATCATTTGGTTATCTGAAAAAGTTTTTTAACTTTTCTAGTCCTATCTTTACTTTTGTTGGCTTGTTGGAAATCATTGGCGAGTTTGCCAAAATCATTTCTTTTGCTTTCCGGTTGTTTGGCAATGTGTTTGCCGGAGAGGTTTTATTGGTGGTTATTTCGTCTTT
>CAZIBX010000025.1:0-9862 GCA_964537615.1 uncultured Pseudomonadales bacterium | reverse complement strand
CCCCCCTCCTGGGGGCGGGGGGCCGGGCCCGCGGGGGGTTGGGGTTTTGGTGGGAGCTGGTGTGGATGTTGGTGGAGGTGTGGGAGAAGGTGGGGCTGTGATAGTAAATGCATCTGCAAAATTGCCACCCGCTGAACGGATAAAGTTGAAGTTTAGTTGATTTTGAGAAACTGTAAATTGGCCGTAACCAAAAGTTGTATTGTCGGCTGAAGCAAAGTATGGGGCCTCTGCATCATCAGGGTTGATACTGCGCAGAGTAATACCGCCCGTGCCGATAACGTGGATGACTGTACCGGCTCCTTTGACCAAGTCATTATCAGAGTCAACTACACAGTTGGCATCAAAAGTATTGGTGGGTAAAACCGGACAAACACTTGAAGTAGTCAGTTGTTTACTTCTTTCATATGAGTGTTCGTGACCTTGTAAAATCAAGTCCACTTTTTTGTCCAAAAGTAGTTTCATCAGATCGGTGCCGATTTCATTGTTTTTTTCTAGCATACTGATGTAGTTTTTATGAAAACCCACCACCACCCAAGGAATGCCCTGGTTTCTGGCTCCATCAATGGCTGATTTGGTGAAGTTGTATCCCGGTTTGCCGGCGTTGTAAGAAATTATGTCGTCACCATAAATTCCTGGTCTGATCAAGATAAAACGGGCCAGCGGGTTTTGGGCCGGGTAATCGAAGTAGTACTGATGACCGTAAACACCAGTCATTTGAGTCAAGGTAAAAGGGCAGTACTGGGTATAGTTATTGATATGACCACCTGGGTTTTCACCGGTATCATGATTACCAACGATCAACAAGATGTTGTTATACTGGGCTTTCCAGGTGTTGCACCACTGCTGTTCGTAATCAGGAGTGTAGGAAAAGTCACCCAAAGCCAATAAAAAATCGGGCTGTTCCCAGGCTACTCCATCGACAGTAGCTTGAAACTCGGCTTGAGTCCAGAAGTCACCAGCCGCCCCGAAAGAGAAAGAGGTGGATTGGGCCTGGGTCTTCGACGCGTGATTGATCAATACAAAGCTGACTGCGACCAACAGCAAACAAGAAATAATGAACAGACAAAGTTTGATTGAAGTCCTCATATTTAATCAATTCAATAAAGCTTTAAATAACAAAAGTAGTTAAAGTATATCACCTTATTTTAATGCTACAACTTCATTGTCTGACATTATTCAATCACACTGATTATGTGAAGCCCGCTTTCATCAGGTCTGGTTGGTTACATAAAACTAATTTGATATTTTGTTCCAATCACAACTCCAATTGGAGCTTCAGATATTACTTGTCTCAAAAAAAATCCGAATTGTTTCAGACCAAGTTTTGTTAACAAAGGAAATTTGTAGTCTAAAAGAAATTTTTTAAGCTGTTCAAAAAATTGTTGATGAAAGGCGAGCTTGTATTGATTGCCTGGTTCTTGTATGAATTGTTTAAAAATGTTGTTTATTTCTTGACCATCTGTTTTATTCATTTCTGAATGTAGAGTCCAATTGCAATAAAAATTCAATACAGGATATTTGTTTTTCGCTTTGTCAATTTCCAGAATCTTTCTAATTTTTGACAGAATGTAAACTACCTGCATTTCGTTTTTAATTTGTTTTAATAATTCAGCATGAAGCTTTTCTTGAATTCGTGGTGTCATTTGAGTAAGATATTCAGATAATACTAGCCCACTACTTGATCCCGGGCTAGGATTCGAACCTAGGATAACAGGGTCAGAACCTGTTGTGATGCCGTTTCACTACCCGGGAATTCTGACCAGCATATTGTATCAGCAAAAGCCCCACCCCACACCTCAAGACTTAGTTATTTGATAAGTAACAGAACTGCATGTGAGTTTGGTTCAAAGACTATTAACATATCATACCAATATGTTTAAACCCAGAATTTTAATCGTGGAAGACGATCGCAGTTTAAGTTTATTGCTTCTACACTGCTTGGCCAGTCGTTACCTAGTTCATCTGGCTACCAATTTAGCTCAAGCATATCAAGTACTGGACAAGCACAAGCTGGATTTGGTAATCATCGATCGAGTTTTGCCAGATGGTGACGGTCTAGAGTTAATAGCTTATTTACGAGACAACACTTTTGTCACCAGATCAATTATTATGTCTCACAAAAATGTTTTGACCGATCGAGTCAGTGGACTAGAAGAAGGAGCGGACGATTACTTGGGCAAACCATTTGGCACAGCTGAACTATTACTGCGTGTCAAGCGACTGATGGAAAAAGAAAAAATCAGTCGAAGCGACATGATTCAAACTGATAATCTCAAGTTGGACCTGCAAAGTGGGTTGGTGACAACCGATCAGTTTACCGCCCGTTTGCGACATCGTGAGATGCAAATTTTGGCTTTTTTGATGCGCCGTCGCAACCAGGTGGTAGACAGAGTCAGTATCGTGACAGGAGTCTGGGGAGCGGTTACGAACCAACCGACGATGGCATCACTAGACGTATACGTGAGAAGAATTCGCCTGCGTTTAGGTAAGTACGCCAGTTGTGTGAAAACTTATAGGTCTTATGGTTACGCTTTTTGTGAAGCGGCAGACTGATACTGACTCGAGTCCCATGTGAGGTAGAAGTGGTAATGATTTTGCCACCAAATAACTGGGTCAGTGTCTGATGGGCAAACCACAAACCGATGCCGGATCCTTGATGTTTACTACTGGCCTTGCGCCAAATGATGTGGGTGGGAGATAAAACACCCATACCCGGGCCAGTGTCGATGATATCCAGTTGGATATGGTTTTTGCCTCTCAAGTTGACAGTCAAAAGTATCAGTGGTACTAGACGTGAGTTGATGGTGGCTTCATGAGCGTTATTGAGTAAACAAACTAAACTTTCAGTAAAATATAGTCGGTTGCCTTTGAGTTTGGGGGATTTGGAGCGCAGTTTTTGATTGAAAACTATACGCAAATCGGCTTGGCGCGGAGAGATCAGAGAAGCGGCTTCGTAGATAGCATCAATAATTTTAAAAACAGTGGTTGACTGGGGTTTTTCCAGATATGTGAAAAGTTCAGTTAAGCGTTTGGCTGCGGTTTTGGCTAGGTTTAAGTAAGTGCTTTGATCCTGATCAATCATGTTATTTTTACTGGCCACATCAGCAGCATTGATCAAAGTGGTGAGCGGAGTTTGACAGGCATGACGAAACACCCGTGATGAGTTGAGAGCCAGCAGATTGGTTTTGGACATTTATCTGACCTATTTGTAATCACTAATCAGGTCAACATATTACTCAATTAAACTGACAACGCCATACATAAGACATATATATAACTATAACTATGAGGATTTTGACTCTAATAAGTCTCAACTAAACTGATTAAGTTCTTTTTTACGTTCAAAGTGTGACTTACTTAAACCGACGCGCCGGATCAAACCGACTACTTCTTTGGCTGCCAGGTGGTGAGGTAGCACAACGTAAGTAGCCCCGGCCTGATATAAACTTTGGGCTTGATCGAGAGTTTGGGCAAAAATAACACTGATGGTTTTGGGGGCAGTTTTAATCAGTGTTTTGACAATCAGCAAATTGGTGGCTAAATCCGGAATAGTAGAACAAACCAGTCCGACTTTGGTCAGTGGTAGATCGTGTAGAAACTCCAAATCGCCAGCGTCGCCGGTAAAAAAAGTGGCCGCGGCCGGCTGTAACTTACCAGCTGATCGGGGCGTGATGTCCACCGCCGCCACCTTGTACCCTAGGTTGTGAAAATGTTTGGCAAAATAACTACCCACTCGGTTGTAACCAAACAGAAGAATATCATAATTACGCTGCTGGGGATTTTTTTCTGTTTTCAGTTTTTGATTAAAATGAGACATCAAAGGTAGTAAGCGTTGATAAACAGCATGCAGGTGAGTCAGCACATAAGTTGATTCCAACATGGCTACAAAAGTGACTATGCCCACTAGAGTAAAAGCTGATTGATCAATCAGTCCGTCTCGTAAAGAAAAGCTTAATAAAATCAAAGAAAACTCACTGACTTGGGCCAAAGCAAAGGCCGTTTTCATGCCGGTTTGATGATGATACTTGTATTTAGCCAAAATGAAAAAAATAATCATGGGTTTAACCAGCAAAACAAAAACACTCAATATCACGATGGGTAACAAAAGAGCAGAAAAATTGTCAAAAGACAGCTGACTACCCAAGCCCACAAAAAATAAAACCAAAAAAAAGTCGCGCAGAGGTCGGAGTCGGGCGGCAATTTCATCAGACAGCGGTGAATTGGCGATTGCCACACCCGCACACAACGCTCCGATCTCAATTGACAACCCACTCTTCTCAAATAAACCGGCGATGCCCAACCCCCAAGCCAGTGCGGTTAAAAAGAGTAGTTCCTGATTGTCGGCTACCTGTTTGAGTAAAATCGGCAAAACAAACTTGGCCAGCAACCAAATTCCAACAATCAGCAGAGAGGCTGTCAGCAGTGGTGTCAGTAGAGACGAGGTGAGTGATGATTGAGCGGTGGGTTTGATGGCAAATAAAATCAATAAAATGCTGACCAAAATATCTTGTACCAACAAAATGCCAGTGCTGATTTGACCAAAGTGAGTTTGAATTTGCTCGGTATCTGACAGGATTTTCAGCACTACAATAGTTGAACTGAAAGACAGGGCTGCTCCCACCACCAAACTATTAACCAGAGTAAAGCCCAAAATACTGGTCAAAACAGTGCCTATCACCCAGGTTAAAACAACTTGAATTAAACCTAAAGTGACTGTTTGTAGACCCTGATTTTTGAGAGTTTGGGGGGAAAGATGTAAACCGATGATGTATAGAAGCATGGTTACCCCAACATGAGACAGCAGATCAAAAGCATCATGGTTTTGGATTAGTCCAGCTCCGTATGGGCCCAACACAATACCCACCAACAAGTAAGCCAAAATTAAGGGTTGGCCTAGTTTTTTTAAAACTAAACCTATAGCCAAAACCAAAATCAACAACACAGACAACTCAAACAACAAAGGCATACCACCATTAAACCAAAACCAAACAGTCCAGTCTAGTCCGGCAGAGAAAATTTTTTAGCCGGCTTTTTTGACGATCAGTCCTACTTGATCGATTAAGGGGTAGCGTTTTCTGACCAGGTCCCAGAATTTTTGAGAAACAGATTGGGAATACTGACCATGCACGCCACGCTCCATACCAGCACACAGTCGTCTTTCCCAAGCATAAACTACGTCCCGCACATCGCGACCGATAGCGTGAAATTGTTGAGCGACTTGACTACTTGGTTGAGTTTGAAACTGGTGGTGAATTAAGTCAAACTGGGCCAAAAGCTGACTGTTTTGGTCAGACATCAGTTGGTAGTAGCGATCGTGCTTGGTCATGGTTGATAAAGATATTGTTGATACTGGCGCAACATTCTGTGGGCACTGAACTGATCTGCCAATTTAATACTATTTTTCATCATTTGCAACCAGTGTGAGCTGGTATTATGCACCTGCTGATAATAAAGTGGTACGACTTGAGATTCTAAACTTTGATATAAGTCTTCGGTTACTCTGTCAGAGTTAAGTGTCCAGCCGGTATCTGTCCAGTCGACTTCACTGGTCCAGCCGTCTTGAACCGTCAGTTGTAAAACCCCGTTGGCTACTGCCTTCATGCCGGAAGTGCCACAGGCCTCTTTGCCGGCCATAGGCAGATTGAGCCAGACATCAGATCCGCTGGTTAAATGTTTCGCTAACTCGATGTCATAGTCAGGAATATAAAGAGCGTGGCCGGCCAGTTGATTTTGACAGTAATAGAGGATTTGTTTGAGAGTTTGTTTGTCTGACTCGCTGCCTTGATGAGCTTTGCCGGCGATCAGGAGTTGGACAGGTTGGGTAGAATTTTTGAGAATTTTGACCAACCGATCTATGTCGGTAAAGATAGCGTCTAGTCGTTTGTAGCCGGCCACCCTTCTGGCCCAAGTCACCACCAACTTGGTCTCGTCATAACTATAACCGGTTCTGGCGGTGACATAATTTTTGAGTTCAGTTTTAAGAGTCAGATGTGATCGCCACAAACTGGAGTCGTCACTACTTAATTTAATACTAGAGCTTTGCCAGGTAGGTAAATGGACTCCGTTGGTGACATTGACCCAGCGATCGTGGGTGAAGTTGGTGGTAGACAATCTGGTGTGAACTTGACTGACACCGTTGACAACTTGAGATAAATTAAGGGCGGCTTGGGTGGGCGAGTAACGATTGTTGGTCGATCGGCCTAAGTCTAGCAACAGATGATGGTCTATGCCCAGGGCTTGAGCATAGGGTTTGATCAAAAGTGATACCAAATCCAGTTCGTAATCCAAATTACCGGCTTTTTCTAAAGTATGATTGGTGTAAACCAGTTGTTTTTTGATGTATGACAAACACTGATCATACGGCCAGCCGAATTGGTGTTTGACGGCCAGTAGCAGTGGTAGGTGGATAAAAACACCCCGGCCTTCATTCAGATGATAGTAGCTGGGAGCAATTTTCAGACAGGCCAAAAGTTCCACTGCGCCCAAACCAAGAACCAGTTGCTGTTTGAGTCGATAATTTTCATCGCCTAAGTATAAATCTCTGGTTATATGTCTCAATTCCGGTGAGTTTTGTTCGATACTACTGTCCAGTAAATACAAGATACTGCTAGAGCCAAAAACTTTTTTCCACACTCGCAACCAAACAGTCTGGTTTTCCAACCAAATAGTTAAATAAAGTGGCTGACCGTTACTAAAAACTGGGCTTAAATCACAAGCAATAGGATCAAACTCTTTATCACTTTCTGTCTGCCAACCGCTCTGGTCAATTCCCTGGCGCATTTTGGTACCTCGATACAACAGCCCAACACCGATGACGGGAAAATTATCGTCTGCTGCCTGTTTCATAAAATCACCCGCCAAAACGCCCAACCCACCGGCATAAATAGGCAATCGATTATCAAAGCCAAACTCGGCACTTAAATAGACCACTGGATTATCTAGAGAGACGGTGGAGTTAACAGTAATTTCTTCTGGCATCTTTATTTACACTACCCACCCAAACATGCTACGCTGGTGGGCAGTACAAGTTAGCATACTTGAGATCCTACTGGCCATGCAATACCAAGAACTAGTTGATTTGTTGGGCAGTGAAGCTCCGGATTTACTTACCTGGCAAAAACCAGTTATCGCCAACCGGAATCTGACTCTGCCTAGTCAGGATTTTGTTAAATCGGTTTTTGGTCTATCTGACCGGCCACCGGCTGTGATTTCTGCTTTAAACAAACTTTATAGTAGTGGTCGGCTGACCAACACCGGTTATTTATCTATTTTGCCGGTTGATCAGGGAGTAGAGCATACGGCGGGGTTTTCTTTTTATAAAAATCCCAACTGGTTTGACCCGGAAACTATTGTTCAAACTGCCCTGGAAGCCGGCTGCAGTGGTGTGACATCTAGTTACGGAGTGTTGTCTTTATTAGCCAAAAAGTACGCGGCCAAAATTCCTTTTATTCTTAAACTCAATCACAGCGAGCACCTGACTTTACCAGCTCAAACCGATCAACTGATGTTTGCCAGTGTTAAACAAGCTGTGGTTATGGGCGCGATGGGGGTAGGGGCTACGGTTTACTTTGGTCACGACACGTCACATCACCAAATCGAGACAGTCGCCCGGGCCTTTGAACTGGCACACGAACAGGGGCTTTTAACTATTTTGTGGTGTTATCCCAGAAATCCTTTTTATAAAGACGGTGATGACAATTACGAAACAGCAGTGGATATTACCGCCCAAGCCATTCATCTAGGAGTAACCTTGGGAGCTGATATCGTCAAACAAAAACTGCCTACACCCAAACATGGTTTTGAAAAGCTACAGTTTTCCAAGTATGACACAGCTATGTATCAATCTTTACTGTCTGACCACCCGATCGATCTAGTCAGATATCAGGTTTTACACGCTTATGCCGGCCGGATCGGTTTGCTGTCTTCTGGCGGTGAATCAGAGGGAGAGGACGATTTGCGTCAGGCCGTACGTTTGGCTGTGATCAACAAACGGGCTGGTGGACAAGGCATCATCATGGGGCGTAAAGTCTTCAAAAGATCTACAGCCGAAGGCATTAAGTTACTACAAGCGGTACAGGATGTTTATTTGATGCGGGAAGTAGCTGTTTGCTAGGTAGTGTGCTTTTGCAATGAACTTAACTTAAAAATATTCCGGCCAAAACACCACCCAAAACCGACATAGACAGTCCCCAAGCCAATAATTGGTAAAATAATTTTTTTCTCTGACCTTGGTCAGGATGACTGGCAATAGTCATTGCACCAAGAGTTGAAAGCGGACTGACGTCAACCATATGAGATCCCACTGCCACAGCGATAGCCATTTTGACAATATCAGAGCCCGCTATCTTGGTAGCTAGCCCCGGTAACAATGGAATAAAGGCAGGCAGTACTACTCCTGAAGAACTGCTGTAAGCAGAAATTAAACCAGTTACAAACGCTAAGACAGGATTAATAATATTTTCTCCAGCATATCTAGAAATCACAGTCGTAGCCAAATCCAGAGCTCCGGTTTTGTCTAGTAAACCCACCAAAATTGTCACACCAGAAACCATCAGAATTGTTTCCCATGGTAAATTGTGTACTGCTTTTTCCATATCTCCTACTTGAGTAAATGCCAAAATAAGTGCCAATGTCAAGGACAACAGGCCAATAGGCAAACTAGTTGTAACCACACCTATCACCAGTATTAATAGCGTGAGTATGGTTAAGATGTGCATTCTTTTAAGTGGTTGACATTTTGTTATTGGTGATTGAGAACTCATCTTATGAGTGTGCTGATGGTAGTTTTTAAATAAAAAATATGCTAAAAGAGCGCTGATTGATTGGATAGCTGCAGAAGACAAAAATATTACCATGGGAATTTGGTTGCCAGTGATACCTATTTTATTGATCAATCCAGTGTTAATAATTCCGGTTGGGGCAATTGGAGAAAACGCTCCAGCGTTAGCACCGGTACAGACCATGATCGCCATTAAAAGTGGACTAATTGAGTTGCGGTAGGCAATGGACATAGCAATGGGTGCCAGAAGTGCAACAGAAGCAATGTTTCCTGGTCCCACAGCTGACAAAGTCAATGCGAGTATGAAAAATAAGATGGGAAGTAAAGTAATTTTATTTTTAATTAAACATAAAGCATAGTTTGTTATCCTATCTAAGGTTCCATTTTGGTTGGCCATGTTAAGCAAGAGACAAATTGAAACCAACATGACAAACAAGTCTGATGGAAACGCTGTGGTAATTTCTTTGACCTTGAGTCCACCGGTCACGCCAATTATCATGGCAAAACAGATTGAGACAAGGCCGATATTGATCTTGGGTTTGATACAACTTAGAACTATGGCTAAAAGCAACGCTATCAATGACAATATTGCCATGAGTAACAATTATATATCAATTAGTCAAACATACTAATATAACTACAATAAAGTCGATCCTGATATTGATCGTGAAAAAAAACTAAGTTTTGGAGTTTTGGATCAAGAACTGGCCATTTTTATAAATCACCATTTGAGATCCATCTGTCAAAGTGGCCGTGACTGTGCGATCGGTCGTACTGACGACATCAGTGTGCTCGGCTGAATCATTGAATCCCAGTTTTTGCCACTGACTGCGAGTTACATTTTGTGGGCCAGGTCGGTAACAGTCCTGATAAGCCATACCCAATGCGATGTGCGTGTTTCCAAAGCTCCCGCCAATATTTCCATCATAAAGTGTTTCAGCCATGAAGTGAGTGATAGGGGAGAGGCGGCGGTCAGTCAAAGAAAACTCCCCCACTCTATTGGCGCCAAGAGTTTTGAGCATCTCTTGTAATAGTTGGTTACCTTTTTTGGCTCGGGCTTTAACTACTATGCCTTTCTCAAAT
>CAZIBX010000024.1:0-9922 GCA_964537615.1 uncultured Pseudomonadales bacterium | reverse complement strand
GTAAACACTCTGTCAGTCGAGTCACATTTTCTGGCAAAAGCGAACAGCCAGCGGCCAAAGTATGTCCACCCACATCCAGTAATAAATCCTGACAGTGACGCAGTAAAGCCGTGATATCGATCTGACCCAAAGACCGAGCTGAACCCTTGGCTACCGTCTCACCTACGGCCAAAACCAAAGTCGGCCGATGATACTGTTCCATCAGTTTACCAGCCAACAAACCAATGATGCCCTCATGAAAACTAGCGTCAGCCACCACGATCAAAGCTTGATCGGTCTGGCCTTCCGCCTGCTTCTGGGCGATCACTAATAAATCACTGGTCAAAGTTTGTCTTTTAGCGTTGGCTTGATTGAGCAATTCTGCTCTGGTCTTGGCTTTGACCGGATCAGTGGTACAGAGTAAACGCAAAACTTCTATGCCGTGTTCCAACCGACCCAAAGCATTAAGTCGTGGCACCAAACCAAACTGAACGGTATATTCGCTTAACTGCTCCCGATCAATATTTGCTTCCTGCATCAAGGCTAATAAACCCACGTGCTCTGTCTGGCGCAGTGAGGCCAAACCATGCCAGGCAAAACTACGGTTAATGCCAGTCAAAGGCATTTGGTCAGAAAAAGTAGCTAGGCAACATAGATCCAACCACTGCGCCGGAGTAATTTTACCAGTTTGATCGCCATCCTTGGCCCAATTTTTAATCAAGTACTTGGCCACCACATAAGCTACCGTAGTTCCACATAACTGAGTGGTATGTAATGTTGCTTTAGTGTGAGGTAAACGTGCTTTTTTCAAGCCAATCGCATCGCGTTGATGATGGTCAGATAAAATAACATCCACGCCGTTTTTAGCCAACAGTTCCAAACCGCGGTGAGCCACAATACCATTGTCCACCGTTACAACCAGATCGGGTTTCATATCCAAAATAGCGGACACGCTTTTTTCGTTCAAACCATACCCGTGTTTTGTTCTGTGTGGAATAAAAGGCATGACATTCAAACCCAAGCCATGCAGGGCTTGCCACATGATAGCGGTGGCACAAAGGCCATCGGCATCATAGTCGCCACAGATCACGACTTTTTCTTTTTTGATCAAGGCCTTTTGCAATCTTTTAACCATTGCTTTAAGCTCGGTGATGCTGATACCCACATCAGTAACAGAGATGGCTTGGGGATGAACTGGAGCAAAAAACTGATTTGATTCAGTAATAGAGCGATTGGATAATAAAATCTGCTTCAACTCGTCACTGCTACCGGGCTGATTCTGACTCAAGAGTTTTACACCAGAGCTGACTTTAAGTGTATTTTGTGGATTCTTTGCCATAATTCCTACTATAATAGATGATGAATATGTCACCAACCGTAACAGTTACTTTACCACCAGAACCTCTTTTGGTCATCCAAGCTTTAATCCGGGCAGGTTATCAGGCCTATCTAGTTGGTGGCAGTGTCCGCGATATGTTACTTTCCCAACTGACTCAACCAGCGCGTCAAACCAGCATCTACTTAACCGATTACGACATCACCACCAACGCCACGCCAGAGCAGATCCAGGCAGTTTTTGACAATAGCTTTTATGAAAATAAGTTTGGTACCGTCAGTTTGACTTATCAACACATCTGGGATCAATTTAAGTTTTCGCCTGATTATCAAAAAAGTGTGATAGAAGCAGTATCCCACTACTTTCTTCCCACCTCGCCCAGACTGATCGATCTGCAAAAAGCCAAAAAAATTCACTCTTCACTCCAAACTGACTTATCAAATAAATCTAGCGACCAACCCCAACCTACTCTACAAGCGCCAGAGCCCAACCAGTTGTTGCCAAGCATCGAGATCACCACTTATCGTTGTCAAGAAGAGTATGGTGCTGATCATCGTAGGCCCATAGCCCTTTGCTGGGGAACGACGCTGGAAGAAGATTTATCCAGGCGTGATTTCACCGTCAATGCTCTGGCTATCGATTTTGATGTTCAGGCGCTGGACAACCTGCCTGAACCTAGTGCTTTATCGGCTGGGTTGACCGACTTAAAAATCACGAGGTATCAACTGATCGACCATCATCACGGCTGGCAAGATCTGCAATCAGGTCTGATCGACACAGTGGGTGATCCTGATCAACGTTTTCATGAAGATGCTCTGCGGATGTTGCGGGCCATCCGCTTGTCAGTTCAACTTAATTTTCAACTGGCAGATCGGGTCATCCAAGCTATAAAGACCCAAGCCAACCTGATGACTCATATCAGTGGCGAAAGAATTCGAGACGAGTTTTTGAAAATGCTTATCTCTGACTATCCCAAAGCCGCTATTGAGTTGATGGATGACACAGGACTACTGACCTATGTTTTGCCAGAACTACTGACGGCCAAAGGCGTCAAACAAGGCGGTCATCACACTACCGATGTCTGGACTCATAGTTTGGATGCGCTGGCAGCTTGCCCGTCACCAGATCCTATTGTCCGGCTAGCCACCTTACTGCATGACATCGATAAACCAGCTACATATCAGGAAGTTGATGGCAAACCAACTTTTTATGGTCATGAAGTAGTGGGAGCCAGAACGGCGGTAAAAATCGCCCGCCGACTGAAGCTGTCGGCTAGAGACTGTGAGCGGATTTTCATTTTGGTGCGTTACCACATGTTCCATTATCAAGTAGAAAACTCCGACGCTTCTATCCGGCGGTTCATGCGCAAAGTCGGTCTGGCCAACATCGATGATATTCTGGATCTGCGCGAGGCCGACCGGCTGGGCAGTGGGGCTCGTCAGACTAGTTGGCGACTAGAAGAGATGAAGCAACGCATGATCGAACAGCTCAATCAACCCATGGACGTGACTGACCTGGCGATTGACGGCCATGACTTGATGGCTGAATTCAGTTTGCCACCCGGGCCCAAAATCGGGCAGATTTTAAGTCAGTTATTTGAGCAGGTGCTAGAAAAGCCAGAGTTAAATGATCGATCCAGTTTGATGGTGATAGCAAAAAAGTTATTGTGATAATCTATCAGGAACCGAAAAATTGATCAACCTAGTTAAAGTTTTTTGAAACTCTTCCGTAGCATCTGGAGTTAAGCTGTATCGCAAGGTTATCAGTTGAACAACCTGACCGATATCTTCTGGAGAACGGATTATCAAAAAACCTGGCTTAATTTGAGTGGAATAAAATATCCATTCATTTTGGCTCTTGTCGTAGATTAAACCGCCATATCTTCTGGCGGCAGCCCGCATGGCTTCTTCAGGAGTTTCTGACCGAATCGACATGTCCCACAGACCTCTGATGCCAAAGATGCCAGAGTTATACCGGATAATGTCGGCCTCGGTACTGTGAAGTCCTATTTTTCTCTCGTCGCCCAATCCCATCAATTTGATATCAAAGTAAGCTAAATCTATAGGGCCCTGCCACATTTTAAGTAAATCGGGTCTTGTATTTTTTGATCTCTCCGAAAACATAACTACGATCAAATCCACTTCACTAATACAAAAATTGTTTATCTTTTTACCAAGGACTTACTTTTAAATCTACTCCACACCACCACTAGCGGAACGGCCGTAAAAGTCGAGGAATAAGTCCCGGTCACCGCCCCCACCAACAAAGCCAGTGAAAACTCTCTGGTTGTCGACCCACCTAGTAACACTAAAGCCAAAAGCATAATAATAATGGTCAAAGAGTTATTGAGTGAACGTGGTAAGGTTTCCAGCACCGATCGATCGGCTATCTCATCCATACTGCTATTTTTATTCAACCGGGTCAGTTCACGAATTCTGTCAAAAACCACAATCGTGTCATGCACAGAGAAGCTTAAAGTTGTGAGTAGGGCTGTCACAAATAAAGTCCCCACTTCCAAATTTTTGAAAACCCCCAAAATACTGAAAACTCCCAACAAAACTACGCTGTCGTGCAACATAGCCAGCACAGCACTCACCCCAAATTTAGCATTTTTGAACCGATAACTGACATAGAGTGTGATAAATATCGTCACCACAAAAATAGCCACCAAAGTTTTATTAAGCAGTTCTCTGGACAAAACTCCACCCACGGTTTCAAACCTGACTAGTTGAGCCGATTTATCTAATTTTTTAATTTCTGCCACAGTTTGATCTTTTTGATCATTGGTTAGTTCTGGCCCTCTTAATAAAATATTTTTGGAGTTGATCTGCACTTCATGCACCTCAAATACCGGTTTGACTTGATCGGTAATTTGTGTGGCCTCAATTTTCTGGGTAGTGGTCATCTCCAAAACCGAACCACCGGTAAAATCAACTGACAGGCGCAAGCCATGAGTCAATAAGAAATAAGCTCCCGGTAGAATCACCAAAGCCGAGATCAAAAAGTACAAATAGGGAAATCGAGAAATAATTTTCATCGTTTGACCTTCTGATAAATGCCGTAAGTTAACTGCATCAGAGTTCTGGATACAAACACGCCGGTAAACAAACTTAACAAAACTCCGATCAGTAAAGTCAGACCAAAACCTCGCACCAGACCAGAAGTATTAAGAAATGAAAAGTTGAGTGGGTTGATCAAAACCAGGGCGGTTAAAATCGTAGCGGTATTGGCGTCTTTAATACTATCCCAAGCCCGACCAAAACCCAGCTCTAGGGCCTGAACCGGAGTCCGGCCGGCTCTTTCTTCTTCTTTCATTCTCTCAAAAATTAAGATGTTGGCATCAACTGCCATACCGATAGTCAAAAGTAATCCGGCGATGCCCGGCACGGTCAGAGTTACACCTAGCAACTTGTAAGCGGCAAAAGTCAAAACAGCGTATAGAATCAAAGCCAGTCCGGCGATAATGCCCTTTTTGCCATAATAAATCACCATAAAGGCGATAACCAAAACTAAACCAATAACTCCGGCTACAGCACTTCTCTGAACAGCTTGACTGCCTAGACTAGCTTCTACAGTTTTTTGTTCCAAAATCTGGATCGGCACGGGCAAAGCCCCAGCGTTAAGTTGAATCGATAACTGTTTGGCTTCATCCAGACCAAAATCACCGGTAATCACTGCCTGACCGTCCAAAATAGGAGTAGAAATCACCGGCGCCATCAGTGGCGAGCCATCTAGAAAAATACCCAGTGGTTGCCCGATATTTTGACTGGTGATATCACCAAATAGCTTGGCCCCATCAGTGTTAAACTCCAAGCTGACGATCGGCTCGCCAGTTTTTTGATCAAACTGAACCGCGCTACGACGTAGCAGTGAACCATCAAGACCAGTTTCCACCAAATTAACCCCGAGCTGACCAGAGCTGGTGGCACTAGCCGAGGGAGTGGCAGAGGATTGCAACAGTAAAAATTGAAGTTGGGCGGTTCTGCCTACCAGGGCCAGGGCTTCCTCCGGTTTGTCCACGCCGGGCAACTCCACGATAATCCGGTAATCCTCACCTTGTTTGGCTGAACGAACCACTGGTTCATTGATGCCATACATGTCGACTCGACGTAAAATCACATCTCTGGCGCTAGACAATGCATTCTCCCGATCCAAGCTGTCAATCTTGGTCATGTCGGCTCGCAGTACAACTTGAATTCCACCCTGAATATCCAAACCCTGTTTAATCGGCCAACGAGGCAGAGTCCATTGCCGACCAAACCAAGTGGTCGACCAGTTTGGAATGCCCAGTGATAGTTGACCAGACCACCAGGGAGTGTTCAACTTAAAAGTCTGATAATCAGGTAAAGCTATAAATAATCCCACTAGAAATAGGATAAACAGTAGTAATAAGCGACGTTTGAGTGAAACCAACATCAGACCGTTTTCCTCTCCACAAACTCCGCCTCACTACCGATGATCATCACCCGGCCAGAGTAGAGCACATCCATGATAAACGGATCACGCCTTTGTTTGCGGAAAGTAAACTCATCGCTGGTGAGAACTGAATAATTAATTTCCCGACCCAAGTCTTTTTCCTGCTCTTTGACCAAAACCTCCAGTTCCGGCAAAACCACGTCGCCTACGATCAGCATATCTACTTCACCTTGGCGTAGAGTTTGTTTAGCCACAAAACGACTGGAAAACATCACAAACTCAAGTGTGCCTAGTTTGCGCTTCAGTTGGCGCAGTTTGACACCCAAACCGGTAGTTTTGGCTACCATTTGCCTTAGTTCTTGATAAAATGGGTAACGCGGGTTAAGAAAGTAATAAACTCGATTGCCTCGTTGCTCACTTTTGAGTAAAGAAAAACTCACCATGCGGTCTAGTTCGCGCCGGACGGCATTGATTTCCTCACGTGTCAAACGGGTAATTTCCCGCACATAGTACATTTCTTCTGGATGATGGAAGAACAACTCAATCAATTTTACCCGCACCCTAGAGATCATCAGGTCTTGAAGTGAAGTCATATCGAAAACAGATTGTACTCGATTTTACTCTACTGACAAGATCTAGTATGTGACAGTAGTGCCGGTATCCAGCACGGAAATCCAGGTCAGACCTCTGACTAAAGGTACCGGTTTGCCCCTGACATCTAGGATCAGTAGTTGGCTCTCGCGATCTTTTTTGGACCACTTGGCCTTCACCACTCCCCCATTTTGGAAGATCAAAACGTCACCCATGCCGGTAGTCCGGTACAACATGTGTTTTAACTCATCAATCGGGCCTTTTTCATCGGTAAAAAGAACCACTACATTGCTGGCGGCCAATTGAGTTTGATCGTTATGATCGATGTGTGTCTCGCCGCCCATCGATCTTTTATAAGTATTGGTGGTGGTGTCATAACTCCAACTGACTGCATATTGACCATACCCATCCCAAAACTCATAGCTGATATTGGGTTTAACTTCAGCCACTGGCTGACCATCAGCAAACTCCCAAGGAGTAAACCCAGTCGCCCAATCTGTACCGGGGACAACTTTTTTTCCCAACTTTCTATCTGGGGACATGTTGGTCCAGCCCCGTTTGGCGGCTACTGCCCACAGTTTTTCTGTGGTGGTTTCCATAGTGTGCTCGGTGGCTACTTCTTTGCCTAGCCGGTTAGCGTTGCGCACGAAAGTGGGATAACCGATGGAAAACTGATTTAAGTCGTTTTGTAGTGCCCAACCGTACTCACTGATTTGGCCCAAAGCGTTGGCCGGACCCGGCAAGTTGGCACCACCCACATGGACATACAGAGGGTAGTTATATCCAGAGGCCCAATCAACAAAATATGTCCTAGCAGAACGCACGGGAGCTACGACTGTGTCAAAGGCCTGCACGTCACAGTAGTACATGGCCATAAACCGAGTAATGCCACCTTCTGATAGAGCTTCATAAACGATGTCGGCTCGGCTAAGACCGGATTGTGGTCTGGCATCAGGTGAGTTCTCAATCATGATAGCCAATGGTCGTTTTTGACTCCAACTATCTTTTTCTGCTTTGGTGTAAAAAGCACCATTGAGCGGACAAGCTTGATCCTTGGGTTCAGCTGGATCGATTTGGAGCAAAGAACCCAGTTGGGTAGCTTGATCTTCTGCTTGAGTCGAGGGTGTCGATGTGGTTTGACCACCGCCTGATGAGCTACCCATAGCGTTAACTGCATAAACCAAACCGGCAGAAGTGACATAAACCACCAGAGCCAGGATGAAAAGTAGTTTGGGTTTCATGAGCTTTACCTTTCCAAAAAATTTGTCGTGAAGTAATAGTACACTGCCAATAGCACACCAATCAAGACCAAAGCTACTACTACACTACGCACTAAATCGCGACGAAGCAGTCGTAGTTGGGTCAGTTCTGGTGAAGGACTAGACATAACAAGTTATTGTAACCAACTTATATACGGTATGACAATCCGCCAAATATCTCTGGCGGTTACCAATAAAATCAAACCCAAAAGCATGAAGTAACCTACATAGTTGGCGTAAAGATCAATTTTTTGACCACGCTTACCCCAAATTTTGGCCAATAAAGTCAAAACTACTTTACCCCCATCCAGCGGAGGAATGGGCAAAACATTCATAATAGCCAAATTAACTGACAAAGCTCCGGCAAAAGACAAAATAACCTGCCAGCCACCAGATAACATGTTTTGAGTACCGACAGCATGTACTATTCCCACAGGACCAGCCAATTCTTGCGCCAACTTGCCCTGGGTCAACAAGCCGGTAACCATTTGACCTAGAGCCGACAGAATTAGTTTGGTCAATTGCAAAGATTCGGTCAAACTAGCTTTAATAGTCGGCAGGACTGAAGCGGGGAAAGGATAATGGATATAAACTGCTTCCAAAAAGCCCACACCCAGCGTGCCTTTGTCTGGCCCTACTTCTGCTTGGGTTCTTAACTTGACCATGACAGGTACGCTCGATCCGTCGCAACTGGTAGTTTGACAATCACGCCGGACAAATAACGTTACCGTTTGGCCATAATGCTGGTTGACCACTTCTCTGACTTGAGTGGGGCTAGTGATCTGTACCAAACCAGTATCGGTTTGAATAGAATCTATGGAGTCGTACTGGGCCAAACCACCAGCTTGGGCTGGCGAATCGGGTTGGACATAACCGATACGTGCGTCACTAATTCGAGTCGGTACTCCGGTACTGAAAAAAACAAAGCAAAGCAAACCCACGCCCACCACCGCATTTACCCCTACCCCGGCCAAAAGTACCGCCAAACGCCAACCGATCGGGGCTGATAAAAACTCACCTGACTGACCAGTGGCTTGTTGGGCATCTTCACCAGACAATCGGACAAAACCACCAAATGGGATAGCGTTCAAGCTAAACTCAATCCCATGCTTTTTCATCACTCGCCACAACCTTGGTGGATACCCCAGTCCAAACTCTTCTACCTTAATCTTGGCCCACAAAGCCACCAAGAGATGACCAAGCTCATGCAAAATAACCAAAATCGATAAAATGAGGATAGCAGCCAAAACTTGCATAAGTTAAATTTGACGCAGATCTTGTTCCTTGGCTGTACCTAAACTTTCCAGTTGGTCTAAACTAGACTTAATTTCAGTTTCTAGTTGGTCTAAATCGGCTTGGATATCATCTTCGCTGATACCTTCACTACCTTTCTGTTTCTCGATGTCGCGTTTGGTATCGGTGCGCAGGTTGCGCAACATGACCCGACCAGCTTCTAGTTTTTGATGCAGTTGTTTGACCATCAACTCCCGAGTTTCTGCCGTCAAAGGCGGCACGCTGATTCTGATAATTTGGCCATCAACCACAGGGTTAAGATTCAGGTTGGCCGTTTGAATGGCTTTCTCGATAGCCAACAGCAGAGATTTGTCCCAGGGCGAGATAACCAAAAGATTGGCGTCAGGCACTGACACGCTCCCGACTTCCTGCAGTTTCATGAAAGTCCCGTAGGCCTCTACCCTGACCGGATCCAGCAACTGTGCGGTAGCTCGACCGGTACGCAGGGTGGCCACGTCAGCCCTGATGTGATCCATGGTTTTTTGTAGATGGCTGGTTAATGAGCTAAAGTCAAATGACATAGTTACCTTGTCTGGTATCTTACCTTATTGTGGTTTGTCTTCCAAGCGGATGTTCCAGTCAACTTGAGGCAGGGGTAGTTGATACTCGGTTTGACCGATAAACTGCAACTCTTTCTGGGCTGATTCAATTCTGCCTCGCAGTGAAGTATCTGGTACTGGTGTAGGTGTGGGTGGCGTGACCGTAGCCGGCAACTGGGATTGAGGTGTTTGAGTCAGGAAAATTGAGAGCGTCCAGGTCAAACCCAGTAATAAGACAAAACCACCACCAACCAAAATAAGAATTTTTTTTCTTTTTTGCCTCATGTTTTTGAGTTCCGCAGTCACGGGTAGATCAACCGGTGATTCATAAAGAGGTTGAACTTGACTAAATTGGGTTTGATTATCTTGACCGGACATAGTTTTTAGTAATGTTTAGTAAGTAGTTAACTCCAGTAAAAAAGCATACAGTCTTTCCAAACCGGACTGCAATCCTACCAACTTCTCCTGCAGGTTGTTGTACCAGGACTGGTTATACTCCCGGCCGGTGG
>CAZIBX010000023.1:0-9973 GCA_964537615.1 uncultured Pseudomonadales bacterium | reverse complement strand
AAACAAACTACGGGCAAACCCCTGATTACCCACATCCACTCGACAGAGTTTGACCGAGTAGCTGGTGATGGTGGCAACCCACAAATAGCCCAGATCGAGTATCAGGGTCTACAAGCGTCTGATCAGATTATCACCGTCAGTCAATACACACGGGATATTCTAGTTAAACATTACGGCATAGATAGAAGAAAAGTCACAGTGGTACACAATGGTATAGCCGTCAATCCAAGTGCCAGAAAATCCTTCCACGCTTTTGCCGGTGAGAGAAAGTGGGTAGCTTTTATGGGCCGACTAACTGGTCAAAAAGGTCTGCCTTACTTTTTACTTTTGGCCAAAAAAATTCTTACCCAACTGCCAGAAACTTTATTTGTCATTGCCGGTGATGGTGATATGTACCACGAGCTGATGTTAAGCGTGGCCGACCAGGGTTTGACCGGTCATGTTTTGTTTTCTGGTTTCATCCGCGACAATCAAAAGAACAAGTTGCTGGCCCGAGCCGATGTGTTTGTCATGCCTTCATTATCTGAACCATTTGGTTTGGTGGCCCTGGAAGCAGCTGCTCACAGAACACCCGTAGTTATGTCAGATCAGACAGGTGTAGGAGAGGTGTTGTCAGGTAGTATCGCTCTCCCTCTTTCTGATCTGGATCAAATGGCTGCCAGTGTGATTAAACTACTCACAGTCAAGTCGTATCGTGATCAGGTGGTGGCCAAGCAACTGTCAGCATTGAAAAACACCACCTGGTCACAGTCAGCCACCGCGGTTCAGCAGGTTTATCAGCAGGTACGGTCCAGTTAGTATGGCCAAAATTTGTCTTTATTTACAACTCCATCAGCCATACCGACTGGACGGTTTTTCTTTGTTTGAACTAGACCAATCCAGTGATTTTTTTGGTCAAAAATCACATGATTTAAATCGCCAAGTTTTCCGTAAAGTGGCTCAAAAATCATACCTACCCATGTTGAAACTACTGGGTCAGTTAGTCAAAAAATACCCCGACTTTGTTTTCGCTTTATCTTGCAGTGGAACATTTTTGACCCAAGCCCAGACTTTTCAGCCGGCAGTCATCACATCTTTGGCCAAACTGATTAAGTCAGGCCAGGTGGAGATGCTGGCTGAAACTTTTTATCACTCTTTATCTAGTTTGTACTCACCTGATGAGTTTAAACGTCAGGTGCGACTCCATGGTGATTTAATCAAAAAGTTTTTTGGTGTTAGGCCACAAATTTTACGCAATAGCGAGTTAATTTATGACAATAATATCGGCCAGCAGGTAGCCAAGCTAGGGTATGTGGCTATGCTGGTTGAGGGGGTAGATAAATACCTAGGTCAATCTCGTCGTACTAGACCAGCTACCAATACCGACAGAAACTTGGTCTTGTTACTGAAAAATTCCCAGTTATCTGACGATTTGGCCTTCCGTTTTTCTGATCGCAGTTGGAGTCAGTATCCGTTGACGGTCGATAAATACTTAAGCTGGTTTGACCAATATGGCTCTGGTGATCTGATCAATTTATTCTTGGATTTTGAAACATTTGGTGAACACCAGTGGTCAGACAGTGGTATTTTTGAGTTTTTCGCCAGTTTTGTGGAGAAAGTCACAAGGTCCAAAAAACACAGTTTTTCTTTGTTATCTACAGCTTGTAGTCAGGTCAGACAGTTGCCAGTCTATGATGTGTTCCACCCAATTTCTTGGGCTGACTACGAAAGAGACTTGACCGCTTGGACGGGCAACCAATTACAAAGAGACTGCCTAGATCAACTCTATGCGTCAGAAGCCCGAGTTAAATCAAAGCGTTCAGTTAAGTTACTAGACATCTGGGGCAAACTGCAAACCAGCGACCATTTTTACTACATGTGTACCAAGTGGGCTAGCGATGGTGACGTTCATGCTTACTTTTCACCATTTACTTCTCCTTACGAGGCCTACCGTCAGTACAGCATCGTTTTATCTGCTTTCAGAGGACTACTTAATTAATGTTGGTAATTTAAATCGGTGCATGAGTTGTAACTAGTTCGATCGGTTGTCTCTGGATTATAAACTTGCTAAGCTGGTAACAATGCCTCGCTGCGTGGTTTTGGCCAACTCTAGTTTGATGGTTTGTTTGGACAGCTACTGTCAGGTCAGAGATGTTTACTTTCCTCACATCGGTTTGGATAATCACGTCATGGGTCAGCCCCACCGGTTGGGCGTTCTGACCAACGGTCGGTTCAGTTGGTTGGGATCAGATTGGCAGATCAGCCAGTCATATCAAAATCAGTCACTGATTTGTGACAGCCAGGCGGTTCAACCAAACTTGGCGGTTAAACTACAGATGACTGATACAGTCATAGCCGATCTGCCCGTGTTCTTGCGCCAAGTGGTTTGGCACAACACCAGTCACCAACCCCAAATCGGTAAGATTTTTTTTCATCAAGTTTTTTTTATTTATGAAGGTACTAAACGCAACACGGCTTTTTTTGATCCCACCAATCAAGCTTTGATCCACTACAAAGGCAGGCGAGTGTTTTTGGCAGGAGGCAGTGGCAATCAGGGTATGCCGATAACCGAGTATAGTGTGGGAGCGTATCAGGAAAAGAATCTGGAAGGCACATATTTGGATGCTCAAGATGGCGTTTTGTCTCAAAACGCGGTTGAACACGGCTCGGTTGACTCGGTGTTTGCTTTGCCGGTGCAAGTTAAGCCAGGTGAAACCCAAACTTTTTACTACTGGTGTGTAGCTGGCAAGTCACTCACTAGTGTAAGTGAGGTTCAACGCGAAGTTCTGCGTCAAACTCCAGCTACTTTAATAAGTCAGACCAAGTTAAGTTGGCAAAACCGGCTAGCCCCGATCCAATCCAAACTGTCTAATTTGACACCAGAGTGGCAAACCATGGCTCAAACCGCTGTCTTGATGTTGTTGTCTCACACTGACTGTGACGGGGCTATTATCGCTTCATCTGACAGTGATACTCTCCAGTATGGCAAGGACGACTATAGTTATTTTTGGCCTAGGGACGGCATGTATGTTTGCAGCAGTTTGATCAAGGCCGGTTATCTGGATTTGGCCAAAAAATATCTGCTTTTTTGTCAAAAAATTCTTCATCCGGACGGTTATTTACACCATCGCTATCGATCTGATGGCAGTCTTGGCTCGACCTGGCACTCTAGCGTAGCCCAGACAGAGTGGTTGTCTGATAAACTTTTACAACTACCGATTCAGGAAGATGAAACGGCTGGAGTTTTAATTACACTTCATCAGTACTACCAGGCCACCCAAGACATTGGTTTGGTGCGGGTTTTGGCCCAAACCCTGATCGAGCCGATTTGTCAATTTTTACTTAACTTTCGCCAAAAAGCCAACAACTTACCTCTCCCCTCTTATGACATTTGGGAAGAACAGTCATGTGTTTCTACTTATACTGCCAGCGCGGTTTATGCCGGTTTGCGCTCCGGTCAAGAATTATGCACTCTACTTCACTGGTCAGCCAAAGCCCGTTTATTACAAACCGCAGCAGACAAAATGCATCAGGGCATAGTAGCAAAGCTTTATTCACCAAGTAAGCAGCGTTTTTTGCGCGCCATCAAAAAAACTGAAGCAGGAGAAGCAGAGCAAGATGACACGATCGACAGTAGCACTGTTTTTGGTCTGTGGTACTTTGGCGTTTTGGATCAAACGGACGAGTTGTTTAAACAAACTCTGTCTCAAGCTACAGCTCAACTCTGCACCGATCCAAGCGGTATCGGTTGGACGCGTTACCAGTCTGATGCTTACTTCCGTCGTGGCGATAAATCCAATTACTGGGTAATTACTACCATGTGGGAGTGTTTGCGCCGGTTGCATCAAAGTGATGTGAGCAGTCAAGACGTGGAGTATGTCAAAAATGCCCTGCGCTTTATCGCCTCCCACCAGACATCGACGGGATTGCTGGGTGAGCAGATCGATCCTGATACAGGTGAAATGTTGTCGGCTACACCTCTAGTTTGGAGTCATGCCGCGGTTTTGGAAGTGTTGTTGTTGTTGAATAAAGTTTTGGATCAGATTGCGTTTTAACCACCAGACAAACAAAACAATAAAACAGACAGTTCGGACAATACCGGCCCAAAGCGGCAGATTTAGGCCCAGCACTAGAGCGTTGGGCAGAGCACTCATAGTCACCGTTATCGCAGTGAAAGATATGGTGTAAATCAATAACTGTTCTTTAATTGATCTGAAGGGAAAAATTGCTAGTAGCGGTATGTGCCAGAGCATAAAAGGTCGGGACAACACTTTGGATACCAGCATCAAGAGCAAAATATAACCCAAAGTTAAACTGATTCGATCAACAGAATGTTGTGATTTTTGCTGCCAGATCTTTAAACCAAACCAAATTACAAAAATCAAAATACTGACAGGCAGAGTAATGTTAAGTATTTGTAAAATCACAGTTGAGTATGGGCCAGATAGTTCGTAGTTTTTATAAACTTCGATTACTGTTTCAGTTTGAGTAAAGTTGTTGATGATCCGCCCTACTATGGTTCCGGCGGCATCAATTTGCAGACCCCTGATGTTTTGGTAGACCAATAAAACTTGGAGTGATGATCGGTACACAACCATAGGCAATCCCCAAATTAAAATGAAAGCAATGCCAGCCATTAGAATTGATTTTTTCCACTGGTTGCGATCCAGAAGTAAATATAAAAGAGCCAAAGGCGCATTAAGCAGTTTGAGGCCGACTGCTAAAAAGTAGGATAGCCAGCCAGTTAACATGCCGACTTTATTCTTGAAAATAATGGGCAGAGTCGCGGAGGCCAAAATAAAGAAACTGAAACTGATATCCATGGTGTCGTAAATAAAGTCGTGGGCTTTGAGTGTCGTTAGCATGTAGTAGCCCAGGGCTAGTAGTGTGGACTGTCTTTTGATTTTAAGCACGATCAATGTCCGCCAGATCAGTAAAAAGATCATGCTGTCAAAAACCAGCATCTGTAGTCGGTAAACCTGGCCATAGTCCAAGTGATACCAGTGATGGAGAGTGGCCATGTCTATTAAGTGAGGTATGTAGAAAATGGGAATAGTAGCCGGTGGGTACTCGTACCACTGGTCTAAATATGGCCGAGTACCACTGGCCCACAGATGGGCGTATGGCATGTAGCTGTAGATAATTTCAGAGAAGTTGAGTGGTTTCCACTGCCAGGTTAGATAGCGGGAGAAGATAAAAAAGACTATGACAATTATCGGCCAGATCCATTTTCTAGTATTCATTTTGTGATAACTTGCCATAAGTTGATTATGACAGATTAGTTTCTATAACTTCCACCGCTTGATCCTGGCTTTCATTCTGGTTTGAATCTTCATAATTTCTCTGTAGAGCAAAATTTTTTCACTTGGTTGGTGTTTATTTTGACTGAAATCTTGCCATTTATATAGATACCACAATAAATCATCTGATAGTTTGCCGTCTATAGACTCCAGTTTATAAGCTACGTACTTGATTTGTTCGGTATCTCTGGGTGGGTGGCTGAATTTGGATGAAGACGCCTCACTACAGATTTTGATAACTTGATCGGCCAGCTCTCTTTGACTAGACTTTTTTTGTTTTTTATCTGCCAGCCACTCATCAAATATTTTTTCAGCTATTTTATAAATCAGTTGAAAAAACCCACTGCCTACCGCTGAAGCCACGAATACTTGCCAAAGTTCTATAACCATACTCTGAATTATATCAAAATAGGACACAAGTAGTGCCAAAGCTTGGTTGTATAATGATCGCTATGTCTACTTTTACTCCAGCCCCAGTCAAACCAACTGTCACCATAGACGATTTGGCCAAAATTGATATCCGTTTGGGTACAATCAAGTCAGTTATCGATATCGAAAAATCCGACAAGTTAGTGAAAGTTGAGGTAAACTTTGGTGATCACACAAGAACCATTTTAATTGGCTTGAAAAAAGAAAGACCAGATATAAAAGAGATCGTAGGCAAGCAGTGCCTGTTTGTAGTCAATCTAGCTCCCCGCTCGATGATGGGCGAAGTGTCAGAAGGTATGGTGTTTGATATCGGTTATGCTGATGGACTGATACCTGTTCTGGCTGTGCCAGAAAAACCCATGCCGGATGGGGTGCGGGCTGGGTAAAGTATTAATTTGGTGTTATCTCAAATTGTTGTCCCACCACCGCCGACTGAATAGTTATTTGGCCAGCTTCGGCTTGCTCCAGGTATTTCAGATATAAAGTAATGTCTATTAGTGCTCGCTCTTGGTCAGGACTTAATGTGGTGATTTTTTGGCGCTTGGCCAGAGAGTCAGCCAGTGCCATTAAGCTCTGTTTGTAACACTTGGACAAGTCCATGCCGACACGAGGTAAAATGAAGTAATCAAACGGTTCACTTAAAGTGGGAGCAACAGCATGATCTGTAATGAATTTGACCCAAGTATGTGATGCGTCTTGACCTCTATAAGCTAAATAATGCATGCTGACCAGGTGGTATAAATACTCTATGCCTGGGTACAAACATCTTTTTACTGGATGCGCAGGATCAAGTTGAACATATTCTCTTTTCATCACCCATTTAGTCATAAAATCGTAGTAGTTACCGCCTAGGTTTTGAATCGTCTCAAGCACAAATGGCCCATATGTCCAAAAAATGAAGCCTTCATAGCCGTTTGCTAATGCTTCCCCTGATGGAATCAAGTGCCAAAACTGGTAGTTCTTGATAGTTTCTATGGCAAATTGAGTGCACCAAGGTGCTCTGTCATGGGTTAATAATCGGCTGATGTGAGGTAGAACTCTGGGTAGATCCGGATGCGATATAACTTCTGGTGTGAACAAGCTAGCCACTTTTTCCCCGTCTGGTAAAGCAGATAAAACTTGAGGCAGACGTCCATGTTTACATTGTTTGCCTCCATCAATACTTCCAAATTGCGGGTGTTGTCTGATCCAGTCAGAGTATTTGAGATCAATCTTTTGTTCTTGACTGGGGTCAAACCACCAGAAATCCTGTCCTTTATTTAGATGTCGGTGCACAAAATAAGATATCGTTCTGACCCGATGGGCTAATTCATCATTTACCCAGCGGGGATCAGAAAATAGCTTGCTATTTGCCAACAAAGCCGTAGCCACAGGTATAAATAAACCTTGAAGGTTATCAGGGCCTAGTTCTGATGCCAAAGATGGGTCAGATGTGAGGATGGGTAATTGAGCAATATCGTAAATATGATCAGGGACTATAGGTGTACTACGCTCTGTTTTTGGCTTTGGTTTAAAAACTCGGTTCATGATGGACTCAAGTAAAGTCGGTGCAGTGGTAACCGGTGGACTTGGCTGATCTGACAACTCTATTTTGGTGATAGTTAGTGGTTTATCGTTACCCCAGTAAGTGCAAGTTAAGATAAGTTTAATATCTGGGATTTGAGTAATCAGATTTGAAAATTCTTCGATTGTTAGTGTGGTGTATCCCAGAATCCGGTTATCTTCCGGTAAGGAAAAAATAAGTTGGTATGAGCTTAAGTAATTTCTTATAGCCCGGAGTATGGGAAGAAAAAATTGGTTGACAGTGATTTCAAATTTTAAGTTAGTTGTGTATTGTGTTGCTTCAACCCAGATTGGTAAACCTAGACCGATCTGTATTGTAGACTGAAAATCATCAAGCCATCTTTCATAATGTCCCAAGTCATATAGTAAGTTAGCCATTGAAGTCGCTACTGTCGATGCCCTCTGATCTTTTTCCAAGACAATTTCTTTTCTTCGACAATAACTAGCCAAATCAATCTCCACAAGTTGACTGATGGCTGTTTTCGACTCATGCCAATTAACTGGTACTACAAATAAGTTTTCCGGTCGTTCTGATTTTGAAAAACGTTCAGTAAATTGACGAGCCAATCTCTCAAGCATCTGTGCCATAATAATCAGTTTATCAGGTTTTAGGTTACATAGTAGATATCAGTTAGATCAGTTGTGACAAGCAGTTTTTAACCAATCTATGCCAAAACCGATCGGTTTTGATCTTGATCCTTATACAAAAATAGGAATATGATACAATCCAGAAAAAGATAGGAGTTAAATGAAAAAAATCACTACTTCATTGGTTATTGCCCTCTCTCTCATCCTGATGACAACTGGTGTCGTCGGAGCCGTAGAGTCTATGAATTTTTCAATTCGGATTGGTAACAACTTAGTTTCACCACCCTTCAGATCTCTGATGAGTGCAGTCATGCTGTGTGCCAAGCACCCAGAAATTTATTCTATATCCAGACAGAAACAGTTAGGTGTTTTGGAGTATCAGGAATACATTTGCAAAAAAAGCCGTTTACGAGATTCTTTCCTTCTCAATCCCAAAGTCGGATACTTTATCAGAGCCAATGCTCCGTTTGAGGCGACTTTTTCTGGCCAACGCGTGACTGATAATTACAAATACAACGTGGCAGAGGGGTGGAATTTGATCGGTGTGCCCAACGCCGATCAATATAGCTTAAAAGCTGAAGGTTTGTGTGGCAATTTCAGCGACACCAACCTGAAGATAATTGAGGTAGACAGATACCGCAATGGCGGTTGGGATGCTCACTTGTGTTCAGAGGCACACGGTACCCCACGAGATATGAATAACTTCGACATCGTGCGCGGTGAAGGTTATGCCGTCAAAATGGTTAAGCGGTAATCTGTGGTTAAGCCAAAGCTACGGGGCCTGGGGTTTATAATCACGGGGTGGATAGTCAACTTAAGAAAAGAAATATCAAGATTGCTTACTGGTTGGCTCTTTTAAGTGAAATCTTTTTTCCCATAGCTATTTGGCTTTTCTTTTACTCCAGATTTTTAAGTTTTACGCAAATTGCCTTACTTAGCGCGATTGGTGGACTGGCCAGCATTGTGCTGGAAGTTCCCACTGGGGCCTTTGCTGATATTTTTGGCAGAAAAACAGCCATTGTGATCTCTTATATCTTTTTTTCCATCAGCATGTTTGGAGTGGCTGGCTCTAGTTCTTTTGGAGCATTTATATTTTTTGGAGTTTTGGCGGCCTTGTCCAACGCTTTGTACTCTGGCAGTCTGGAAGCCCTGGTTTATGACAGTTTAAAAGAGAATAAAGAAGAACATTTATTTGAACACGTTAACTCAAAACTAGAAGCACTGACATGGATTGGTCTATTTATCGGATCAATAACTGGTGGTTTTTTGTATCAATTTGATTTTCGCTTGCCTTATATTTTGCAGGCAGGTTCAATGGCGATAGCAGCAGTAGTGGCTCTGTTTTAATATGAGCCAAAAATAGATTCAAACAAATATTCTTGGAGCAAAATGCTCTCGCAAAACGCCACGGGGTTTAAGGAACTATTTCACAATCGACAAGTGGCTTTTACCTCACTTACTTTCATTACTATTGCTGCTGGATATTACATTGCCGCACAAATCTTGGGTATTTCACAAGCCAAAGAATATGGCATTACACCATCCAGTGTAGGGGTGATGTTTGGAGTGGGATATTTACTTTCAGCCCTGATTTCTCACTATTACCCCAAATTAAAAAGCTTATGGGGTAGTCAAACTTTGTTGATTTTGTCTGTAGTTGCTTTGTTGGCCAGTTTTGTTCTAGCCCGATATGTGGGAATGTTACTCGGCGCACTGTTAATCGTTACCAGAATTGCTTCATCGACAACTTTTAGAAACAGTCGGTCTATTACTTTTAATTTAATTTTTAGTTCCCAAAACAGAGCTACGGCTCTTTCCACACTTAATCTACTTTCCAATCTGCCCTATGTCATGCTGGCTTACTTTATCGGCGATACTATCGACAAAACATCGCCTAACACTTTTGCTTTTTATCTGGGATTGGTCTTGATCGGGATCTTATTTATAATCCAAGTTGGCAAGTTTTTGGTTCAGGCAAGAGCCAATAATACACAAAATGTTTTGATCAGAAATTAAACTGACCGTAGAATTACGCCTTTTATAGAATAAAATATAAACCATGGCAAAAAATACCAGGAATATCGCAGTTACACTTGAATGTTTTGTCAAAAAAG
>CAZIBX010000022.1:0-10084 GCA_964537615.1 uncultured Pseudomonadales bacterium | reverse complement strand
GTTTAGATTCACCGAATTCAAATTCACCAGCAACTACCTTTAGCATGTAATCAACTACATACTTTGTGGCTAAATAAATTTGGGGTAAATTTTGAAAAAATAACTCCGATTGACGTTGATGCCTCTCGCTAATGCTTGCATCTGAAGAATGAGTTAGTTTATAAGAAGAAAAAAGATCCCTAACATGACCTGAAAAACCCACCATGTGACTCGCGTCATGTCCAGCTCGCGCCGCAGTAAAAGCTAAAAACGGATCATCTTCCAGTTTTAATAAATCAAAAGGTGGATAAAAATGAGTTGATTTTCCTTTATGTTTAAATATCAAGGCATCCAAAGCTGCTCCTCTGGTATTTGACCTGAATTCTCTGAATTTATCGTGCCACCATCTTTGTAGACCTTTTTCTATCAATAATTTCTCGTGTTCTTGATAGCTGGAACATTCTCCATGAAGATTAAAATAATCTACAGCTTCAGGAGAACTTAAAGCTTCATCTAGTCCTTGAAAACCCGACCTAAGTCGTTCTCTAAGAAGCATTTTTAAAAACAATTTTTGATTTTCTCCACTTGGAACTAATTGTTTGAGCGGAGTATCTGGTGTATGTTCAGTTCTGGTGACAAAATCTTTGGAAATAGTCATCTAGTAACTAATATACCAGAGATAAACAAAAAATAGAAAGAAATGGTTTTTCTTAGGACCAAATACAGATTTGTGGATTTTATAAAATAACGTGTATCTGACTTACTTTGACTCAACCAGCATTTTGTATAAATCAATGATGGTCTGTTGAGGCAAAACAGGGATCAATTTGCTTATTTCTTGGCCAATCAATGCTAAACATTCATTACTTTCAGGGTAATAACCACTGACTTCTTTGACTTTATCTTCATGGCGTGCATAAATAACTTTTAATCGCCTCAATTGATTAATTATAAAATTCAAACTGGCAAAAACTTGAGCACGCTCTGTGTCTTGACCATCTTTAAACAAACCCTTTGCCGTCATCGACACGATCATTTTATTCAAAAAATCCAGTGCTTTTATGTCGCTATCAAAATAGAATCTCAAACTGTCGCGTAATTCATGAAATGCCTGGCCATTTTCTGTACAAAGCATCGATAGTGACAACTCCACTTCCAGCTGATCAAAAGAACCAGCCAATGAATTCTGGCCCAGTGCTAAAAATAGTGATTTAACTTGAGTTATATTCCAACCATACTCTTGTCTTATTTCTGACAAAACTTTGTGTCCTGGGTCTTTATTTATTATTTCGTCGATTTCATATATTACGCCTTCCTGTTTCACTGCCAACTTAAGTTGAACCAACAAAGCCGATAACTTTCTACTAAGCCGTATTAATTCAGCGTTCTTTTGTTTATCACTTTTTCTCAATAATTCATTGAGTTTGGGTGATTGAGAAAATAAAACAGCAAGCTGATTGATATCTGCCCGTTCTCTTTCAACTTCACTCATCTGCCAGCCAAAAACAGGGTATGAAATAAAATCTAAAAATTGAACAACAAGTTTTTGCCTATTCAATTGTATGAAGCATTCTATTGCCTGCAACCAAGCTTTAAATTCAAATTATAGAGCAAGTGGAGAACCTGGTTCTGAAACATCCCAATAATCCTGATCACCAGGTGGTTCAGGTAGTTTAAGTGGTGGGGTACAACCAAGACCTTCTTGCTCAACAGCCATATTCTGAATTCTAACAAATATATCAAAATAGCACAATATCAAACATTACCGGACTACATCCCCACCTGCTGGAGGTTATCTGTGGCCAACTTTTGTTCCCGATTGATTTTTTCTGGCACCTGAATAATCAGACGCACATACAGATCTCCCTTGCCACTACCCTGCAATCGAGTAATACCTTCACCCCGTAGCCGCACCATAGTGTGTGAAGCCGTGCCCGGCCTGACCTTCAACTTCAAGGAACCGGTCAAAGTCTCTACCTCCACCTGACCGCCCAGAACCGCCACCGAGTAAGGTATGGGCGTATCGACAAAGATATCGGCCCCGTCACGCTTAAACCGAGTGTCTGGCTTAACATTGATGGAAATATCAAATTGATCAAATCGTAGTCTGGTACCATCATCCGCTCCGGCCGGAATTTTGATTTGTCGATGCTTACCATCTATGGTCACATCTTTGGTCGTGCCGGTGACTGCTTCCATAAACTCGATAGTTAAACCATAGCGTGGCCTTTGGCGGCCAAACCCGGCCCCGAAAAAACCTTCAAAAATATCAAACGGATCAGAAAAATCAAAGCCAGCATTACCACCACCAAATGGATTGCCACCTCCCTGACTGGTAGTGTAAGTCCAGGTGAAAGGCCCACCACCAAAACCACCACCAAACGGATTGCCGGCAAAACCACCCGGCCCACCACCCTGCTCAAAAGCAGCTTTGCCAAACTGATCGTAGGCCTGGCGTTTTTTACTATCCGACAAAACCTGATAGGCCTCGTTGATTTCTTTGAACTGTTTTTCTGCTTCGGCTTTATTTTTGGGGTTACGATCAGGGTGCCACTTGAGAGCCAGCTTGCGGTAAGCACTTTTCAGCTCCGCTTCACTCGCCCCTTTGTGAACACCCAAGATCTCGTAGTAGTCACGGCTGGAAGGCATGATTTGAGTTTAGTTAACCACTTCGCCTTCTTCTGCTTCTTTTTTATCTTGATCGCCAGCGTCAGCTTTTTTATCTTCTGGATCGGCTGAACCACTCTCTGACTGACCTTCACCCGCAGGCGGAGTTTGACCGGCTTTTTGAGCTGCCGCCATAACTTCGCCGATTTTCTGGGCGGACTTGAAGGTGGCCTCGACCGCTGATTCCAGTTCTTCTTTGGTGGCGTCATCTTTTTCTGAAAGTTCTTTCAGTTTTTTGACGTCTTCCTCGATCTGGGTTTTGTCGGCTTCGGCCAATTTATCGCCATATTCTGCCAACTGTTTCTCGATCTCAAAAGCCACAGACGAGGCTTTGTTGCGGGCTTCTACCAGTTCTTTTTTGGCCTTATCTTCCTCCGCATGTAGCTCGGCATCTTTTTTCATCTTCTCCACTTCGTCATCTGACAAATTAGTCGAGTTTTGAATCGAGATCTTTTGCTCCTTACCAGTGTTTTTATCTTTGGCCGTCACGTGCAAAATACCATTGGAGTCGATGTCAAAAGTGACTTCAATCTGGGGCATACCGCGCCTAGCCGGCGGAATGCCGTCCAGCACAAACCGACCCAGGGATTTATTGTCTATAGCCATTTCCCGCTCACCTTGCAAGACGTTAATCTCAACTTGAGTTTGATTGTCGGCGGCAGTGGAGAAAATCTGGCTTTTGCTGGTAGGAATAGTGGTGTTGCGCTCGATCAAAGACGTGCGGACCCCACCCAAAGTCTCCAAACCCAAAGTCAGTGGCGTCACATCAAGCAACACAATATCTGACACGTCACCACCGATCACTCCGGCCTGAATCGCCGCGCCTACCGCTACCACTTCGTCTGGATTAACTCCCTTGTGCGGTTCTTTGCCAAAAAACTTTTTGACTTCTTCCTGAATCTTGGGCATGCGAGTTTGACCACCAACCAAAACCACATCTTCTATGTCTGCGGCTTTCAGTTTGGCATCAGCTAGAGCTTTTTTGACTGGTTCAAATGATTTTTTGATCAAAGCATCGACCAACTCCTCCAACTTGGCTCTAGTCAAAGTCATGGTCAAGTGCAGAGGCGCACCGCCCTCACCTTGAGTGATAAAGGGTTGATTGATCTCACTTTGAGCCGCACTGGACAACTCGATCTTGGCTTTTTCGGCGGCATCTTTGACTCTTTGCAGAGCTTGAGGATCTTTGGTCAAATCCTGGCCGTTTTCTTTTTTAAACTCGGCTACAATCCAGTCGATGATCAAGCTGTCAAAATCATCACCACCCAAGAAAGTGTCGCCATTGGTGGCTTTGACTTCAAACACACCGTCACCGATTTCCAGTATAGAAATGTCAAAAGTGCCTCCGCCCAAGTCATAAACTGCGATGGTTTTGCTACCCTTTTTATCCAGGCCATAAGCTAGGGCTGCGGCGGTGGGCTCGTTGACTATCCGCTCTACGGTCAAACCGGCAATCTCTCCGGCTTGCTTGGTGGCCTGGCGCTGGGAGTCATCAAAGTAAGCCGGCACCGTAATCACGGCCCGCTTGACTGGACCACCTAGGTAACTCTCGGCATCGGCCTTGGCTTTGGCCAAAATTTTGGCGGAAATTTCCTGTGGAGTGTACTTTTTGCCTTCTATCTCCACCACGGCCATGCCGTCTTTGCCTTCTACCACCGAGTAGGCCACGTGTTTGATAGCTTCCTGAACCGCCTTATCTTTCATCTTGCGACCCATGAATCTTTTGACCGAGTTAACTGTTTTGGTGGAGTTAAGTACCATCTGGCGTTTGGCGATGTCACCCACTGTCACTTCACTACCCTTAAATGACACGATGGAGGGAAAAGTGTTGCGACCCTCGGCGGTAGGAATGACTTTGGGGCTACCACCTTCCATCACGGCCACCGCGCTGTTGGTGGTACCTAGATCGATACCGATGATTTTGCCTGTTTGTTCTGGCATATGTTCCTTTCAAAAAATTTTGATTTATGTTTACTAAACTTATACCTAGTATGCCTCAAATTAGCAGAGTTGTCAATAGACTGCTAACTAGAGTCCGACCTTGGCCACTTGGATAACTTGACCATTTAACTTGTAGCCGGGGCGGACAATGGTTTTGACTAACTGTTGACGATCGGGGTTGGCTCCGGTCACATCTACTGCTTCCATAGTGGATGGATCAAATGGTTGACCTAAACACTCGATTTCTGACAAACCTTGATTGGTCAAAACCTGTCGCAGAGACTTAACTACTGTATCCAAAACCGGCGACTGCAACTGCTGGGCCGTCATGATCAGGTGTTGTAGTGGTTCCAACAAGGACAAAACCAGATCTTGATTGGCTAGTTGGATAAAGGCTTGACGTTCACTCTGGGTGCGCCGAAGCAAGTTTTGGTAATCGGCCAGAGCTTTTTTTTCTCGCTCCTGGGCCGCCGTCAACTCGACTTTCAGTTGAGACAATGCATCATTATTATCATCTTGAGTCGATGGTGAGTGACGAGAAACCGGTGGGTGCTGTCTGTGATTGGACATGGCATGCTTTCTGAACTACTCCACCAACTCCTGGATAAGCGACCGGACATACTTCATCATCGGGATGACATAAGGATAGTCAAAACGACTACTGCCCAGTACCCCGATCCGGCAAAAATGGTTATGAACCGGGAAAGACATGTGGATAAAACCTACCGGCTCCAGGTATTTATTGCCCAGGTCTGGGCCATAAGCAATTTGTACCTGATTTTCACTGGTAGTAGCGTTAAATATTTCTTCCAACAAATTGGCTTCTTCGATCAACTGTAAAACATGACGCATCACATCCAAGTCAGTAAACTCTCGGATATCCAGCAAATTGGCATAACCAGCATGATAGATGTGATCGTCATCAATCATGGTAATACCCAAGGCGTTGGAACGATCAGCCAACACTTTAGTAATTTCATGAAACATGGTGTCCAACTCGCTTCTCTGGCGCCAAATTTTTTCTTTGGCCGATACCTCATCTGCCACGGTCAGTTCTTTTTCTTTCATCAGTTCATTGACATAAAGCTTCATGGCCATGGGGGTAGGTGTCCGACCGGCGCTGGCGTGTTCTTTACTCAAATACCCTTGCTTGGCCAAAACTACCATTTCGTTACGGATAGTGGCCGGAGATACCCCGATATTATGCTTGCGATCGATGGTGTCTGAACCCACCGGTTCAGCTGTGGTGATAAACTCTTCAATTACAGCACGCAAAATCTGAATCTGGCGGGGTGATAAATCAATCATATTAGCAATAATAGCCACTGATTGCTAATTTGTCAACCGGTCGCTGGTTGTGTAAACTGGTGGTTACTCATGCTCACCCGCCCCAACAAAATCAAGATCATCTTGCAGTTGGTCGTTTTTTTGGCTCTGGTTGGTGGGATTATCGCCGGTGTCAGCCAGATCAAAATCGTCAGACAGTTCTTCTCACGAGCCGGTGGCGTGCCAGCTGACGTGCAGATCGATACTACAGCCGTCCTGGGTCGGGTACCTCGACCGTGGCGCAACTTGGCTCAAGGTGGCGAAAATCATGCCTGGCGCATGACTCCCATCACTGGTAGCGTCAAAGCGCTGCAACCGGAATACATTCGGCTGGATCATATCTATGATTTTTACGATATCGTCGGTGGCAGTTCCGGCAACCTGACTTTTGACTGGACCAAGCTGGACGCAGTTTTGGCTGATATCAAAGCTACCGGGGCTAAACCATTTATTTCTCTATCCTATATGCCTCCCGCTATCGCTAGTGGCGACATTGTCTCTGCTCCAGTCAATTACAATGATTGGCAGATAGTCGTCCAAAAAACCATCGAGCATATCAGTGGTACTCTGGGTATAACCGACGTTTACTATGAGGTTTGGAATGAACCAGATCTATTTGGTGGTTGGAAGTACTACGGCAGTAAGAATTATCTGACTCTGTACTCCGCTGCCGCTCGGGGAGCCAGCAGTGCCCGTGGAGTCCAACCATTTAAAATCGGCGGTCCCGCCACCACCGCCCTCTATAAATCATGGGTCGATGCTCTTTTGTCTCATGCCAGCAAAGAAAACTTACGTCTAGACTTCATCTCCTGGCACCGCTACACCAACGATCTGGATCAATACAAACAAGACATGACTGACGCTCAAACTTGGCTGACCAAGTACCCCCAATATGAGTCGGTGATAGAACTGATGATTACCGAGTGGGGACATGATAGTAACAATCACGCCGGTTATGACTCCAGATACGCAGCTGCTCACACGGTAGCCGGCTCGATCGCCATGATTGGTAACGTGGATCGAGCTTTTGTGTTTGAAATTCAAGACGGTCAAGACCCGGCCGGACAGGAGTACTGGGGCCGCTGGGGACTATTTACGGCTCCAGAATTTGGTGCCAAGGCCAAACCGCGTTACACCGGGTTGAAAATGCTGGACTCGCTGGCCGATCAGCGCCTCCAAACTCTAGGACAAGGTAGTTTTGTCAAAGCCCTGGCGGCCAAAAAAAGCGATGAAACAGTTCAGCTGGTTTTGGCCAACTTTGATCCTCGGGGTAACAATCGAGAAAATGTGCCGGTAACCTACTTAAATATCAATCCGGGTAACTTTTTGGTCAGCACTAAATACTTGTCTGGTCAACTCACCAGCGTGCCTGTAGCTACTACTGAAGCTAAACTCCAAGTCAATGTCCCCATGCCACCCAATGACGTGGCTTTAATAGAACTGAAACGCCAGTAATTTGAACCATTATTTAGAATTAATTAGATACTGGTAAGGCAAATTAACTCACTAGTTGCTTAATTTTTTTGTCAAACTGCTGTCGGCTAAACTGACGTGCATGATGATAAATCTCCTGGCGATTAAACCGGATTTTTTTCAGTCGGTTGATAGCCGTAACTACATTCTCAACGTTTAATTTGTCAAACAAGACACCTGTTTTACCCTCGATCACCGTTTCCATCAAACCGCCTGATCGGTGAGCCACCACCGGCACGCCATAACCCATCGCTTCCACCGGCACGATACCAAAATCCTCATCTTCTGCCGGACAGATCAAAGCTATGGCATTTTGGTAAAGTTTGGCCAGATCAGAATCGGGCACAAATCCCAAAAACTCGACTGTTGGACCGGCCATAGTTTTGAGCTGATCAAGCATCTTGCCTGACCCGACCACTTTCAGAGGCAAGCCCAACTGGTTACAAGCCAAAATAGCCAACTCCGGGTGTTTGGACAGGGCTAGTCGACCTACAAACAAATAATACTGTCCCTGCTGACCTTGCTTGGGAGAACGAGTCGGTATATCAACCGGAGGATAAATAATTTGTGAATCCAGGCGGTAAAATTTTTTGATCCGGCGCTTTGTTTCCAGCGAGTTGGCGATAAATAAATCGACGTTTTTTCTGGCCACTTCTACATCAACCATACGCAAATAATGGTTGATGATTTGACCAAAAAAATTGGTCAACGGATTTTTGCGCCAATTGGTCATAGTGGTATAACCCCAGAGAGAGCGTGAGGGTGTGTGGCAATAACAAATATGCCTGGCATTTTGTGGTTTGCTGATGGCTTTGGCAAAATAGGCATTGGTAGAAGAAATAATTAAGTCATAACCAGTTAAGTCAAAAGATTGAAAAAAGTGAGGAGCCAAAAAACGCAAAGGTGAAAAAATTTTTTTATATCCCGGAATCGTGGTCAACCAACTGGAGCGTAAGTCCCAATTTTGAAACTTAGCCCAGTTAATACCCAGTCTATCCTGATCCACAAAAGCGGTAAAAACCGGAGCAGTGGGAAATAAATCATGCAGGGCTTCCAAAACTCGCTCTGCCCCACCGTTCTCGGCTAAGTAATCGTGAACCAAAGCAACTCGGAGAGAAGATAATTTCGTTTTTGACATAAAACTGGTGAGCTATATTGATAGTATCCCATATTTGACAAAGAAGAAGAAGGTGTTGTGTTCCCTGAAATCTAGAACTTTGGTTGATCTAAGCCAAATACATTGAGCCCAGGAATTTGATCAAAGTCCTTAGGATTATTTGTTATTATTTGATTTACACCATTACTAAGCATGGTGGATACTAGCTGAAGATCAAAGATCTGACTGGTTGTTTTGGGTTGCCAATTTTTAAGTAACAATCTAAATACTTCTGGTGTAACAGTATTTTGAACAATAACTTTAAACACTCCAGAGTTCAGATATTTTGATACTTCTTTTTTGGCCTGCATTAAACTTAGTGCCTTTGGCACACGACGTGGGTTAGTTATCACTGAAATGAATTCAGATAGATTTTGTAATGTTATACAACCAACAATTTTGCCCATCAAAACATCTTGATGTAATTTAAAGGCCTCATGGAAAAATTGTGAATTTTTGTCTTGTATATAAATCAAAATATTAGTGTCAAACAATATAAAATCAGATGTCCTCATAAATTTCTTTTCTGCTGAATTTACCCTTGATACCACCTAAATCATAACCACCAAAACTAACTTTTTTCTTACTTATTTTATTTTTTTTAGCTCTAATAGCAGCTTTCAAACCTGTTTCTACTAAATCACGAAAAGTAACGCCATCACTTATGGCCTTGAGCTTGGCTTGTTTAAATAAAACAGAATCAATTTGAACTGTGGTTCTAACTAACTTGTTTAGCATAAATACATATTTACATCAATATGTATTTTTGTCAACTACGAAAGAAATTAATACTAAAACTTACTAACTATTTTATTTCAATCTGCCGATTACTTAAAATCGACTCATACAGCCCATCAATTACCCGCATCGTGGGCAAAATATTTTCTGCCAAATAGATGGGGTTAATAGGTTGACCCTGCAGATAGTCGATGAAAGAGCTAAGTGGCTGCACCACTGCAAACTGGGTATCAAAAGGCGTGGTGGTTGTATTTTGGTCGGTAGCCAAGGTCATCCAGGATTTTTTAACTTTATTTTTTTCTTCTATCTGACTAGCAAAATACCCTTTCTCACCAGAGGCAACAATCACTTCTCGCCCATAACCAACCGGCATGTTGCGGGAAACTAGGATTGAGGCCATCAGTCCATCAGCAAACTCTAGAATCGCCATCACATCTGTCTCTACCTGACTCTGATGGTACTTGGCTTTGGCAAAAACCTGCGCTGGCAAACGATAATTCAGAGAATAAAGTAGTGAATCGATACAATGAAACCCGGTGTCCAACAAAATGCCTTGTTTTTTGGCCTCTATACCAGACATAGACGGGTTGTTACGCCAAGTTTCTTGCCAACCTGGATATGAAGCTACCAAAAAATCATGACGCAACCAATGCAGGCGACCCAAAGTATCATCTCTGATCAATTTTCTGATTTCTACTACACCGGGGAAAGCCCGACGCTGGCTACTGACAGCAAAAACTAGGTTGTATTTTTTGGCTAACTGAACCAAAGTGGTAATTTCCAAGTAAGAAATACCGGCTGGTT
>CAZIBX010000021.1:0-11604 GCA_964537615.1 uncultured Pseudomonadales bacterium | reverse complement strand
CTGTCTGGTTAAGATCCAGCTGGCAGACGGGCTAGTAGTCTTTGATAAATGAGGAAACAAGCCAGATAAGCTGTGGGAATAGTCAGTAGTAGGCCTACACCCAGAGCCAAAACACCGACTGCTCCAAAGAGAGAAATAACAATATAGATCACTAGTAACTTAAGCTTAATACCTTCGGTCATGGCGGCACTGGCTTTCATGGCTTCACCTACACCCATTTTTTTATCTACTGCCAAAAATGGCATGAAGGTGTATTTGAGCATAAAATAAATACCAGGTATGATAAGCAAGATAAAACCCAGGCCTGCCAGCAATCCATACACCAAACTAGCCATGAAGTAACCCGCTACTTTATTAACCGAACCAAATAAATCATTGATTTCTGGTTTGGTGTCACGGATGGTTTTGAGACCGATCGTGATCAAACCTGTCTGTAAAATCAGGCTCAACACCCAACTGATGGCCAAAACTATCAAGGACAAAGTAACTGAATCGGCCACAGCGCCCATGGAAATCTGGACCAAAAACTCAATGCCCAGGTAAACAATCACAATCAACCAGAGGGCGGACCAGTATTTTTTATATAACTGCCAACCGGCGTTGATTAAACTGGAAATACCCAGATCTACGTTCACAGTAGTTTGAGTAGTTGTCATAGATATAGGCCTCCTTTGAGGTAGTGCCTCAATTTTAATGAGTTAATTATACACAATTCCCGTGGTGGGTTTTATGGCGATTGTGAATCAGAGCCATACTTATACTGATAATATCTCTTGCCAGATTTATCGTAACAAGCCATTGTATTTTCTGCTATAAACCACCAACAAAAAGAAACCTCTGAAAATTTCAGTGTACTCAAATTGATTTTATATAAACCATTACCACCTTCACCGCCACACATAGCATATAAATCTTTATCAAGTTTTCCGACAATACTATGGCAACTGTAATAAGCTAAACCTCTGGAGTTGGGTGAAGTGAAGCCAATTTTCAGCAAATCATTTACAGCAATGTTTTTTGAATTATTATTTATGTTTTCGTATATTTGTGTCACTCCAGAAAAAGAAATGACGGCAAAATTGGAAATACCCAACCAACCACCGCTCGCTTTTACTTTTGGCACAAACAGAGATCCTTGTTTGTCTGTTCTGTCGCTGGTTGTTAAAAACAAAACATAGTAATTTTCAGAATCCTTACAAATTTCTGTGTAATCGATGTTTTTTAATGAAGTATACTCTCGGACAAGAGCTCCGTCTTTATTTTGGACCGTAATTTTAAATTTATTATTTTCAATGTCCTGAAGACCTCTTAGTAAAGTCTCTTCTTTAATGTCTTTTTTAATATCTGCAATCGTATACCAGTCTTTTTCTTGGGGAGCATGGAGACACTCCAGCGGTTGCCAAAATTTATCTTTTTGTGCACTTAATACATCGGGGGAAGCAAGTAAAGCGTGATCATATTTGGACAATGATTCTCCGATGTCTTGTCTAGAAAATGATAGGGTGTTTGCTGGAACTATTTGAGTATTTTCAATAGGATTGATTTGTTTTGTTGTATTTTCTTTATTGGGCAAATATTTCATTGCCATGAGCCCAATTAGCATAAGCAACAGACACATAAGTGCCATTGTCGAGATCTTCCGCAATTTATTTGTCTTGTAAGCTGGATTAAAATCTGAATTCTGTTGCTGGTTGTTATTTACGTTATCCATAATTTATCTTTGTTCTCTGCTTGGGACCGCTACTAGTTTATCAGAGCTTGATAATCTCAACAAGCTTGGCAGGGAGATTTACCCAATCCGACCGATGCGGAGGCGGTGGGGTTCGAACCCACGTATCCAAAAAGGATCACGCTTTCCAGGCGTGTGCAATTGACCACTATGCGACGCCTCCGTTACAAACACAAAGTCAAGCAGATGGATTATACTAGAAATCGATCTATTCAGAGTTAGTAAAGATTAGCCATAAGGACATATATGAATAATGTCGTGATAGTTGATCACCCTTTCGTTATCGATTCCCTCTCACACTTGCGCGATCAAACTACTTCTATCCAAAAATTTCGTCACCACTCCGATAAAATCTGCCAATTACTTTTTGCCGAAGCTATCCGAGGATTGAACTTCAAACAAGTTGAGATTGATACACCTTTGGCTAAAATCAAGACATCTAAACTGGCTGACGAGATTGTTGTCGTCCCGGTCCTACGCTCTGGCATCGCCATGTTGTTTGGGGCTATGCAACTACTGCCCAAATCCAAAATAGGTTTTGTCGGTTTGGCCAGAGATGAAGCCACGGCTATTGCGTCAGAGTATTACTG
The DNA here is from genome assembly GCA_964537615.1 of uncultured Pseudomonadales bacterium. Taxonomy (GTDB): domain Bacteria; phylum Patescibacteriota; class Microgenomatia; order UBA1400; family PJMF01; genus CAZIBX01. The sequence goes on along the minus strand of CAZIBX010000021.1, from coordinate 9,285 downwards.
GAAACTACCCACTATCAATAAAAACAGTGTAGTTGTTGTGACTGATCCTATGTTAGCCACCGGCGGCTCGCTTTTACATTTACTGCGTCACGTCAGCCAGGAAAACCCTAAGGAAATGCGGGTAGTTTGCGTGATTGCTGCTCCAGAGGGCGTAGCAGCTATTGAAAAAGAATTCCCTCAAGTCAAAATTTACACCGCTGCTGTTGATAAAAAACTAAATCAGAAAAAATATATCGTACCAGGGCTGGGTGATTATGGTGATCGATATTTCGGGACAGAATAGATTATTGGTGTTGATTAATTTTTGTCAAACCACTTCTGTGCACTGGGTCGGTGATGAGGACAACCAGGCCAACAACAAGGTCGTTTTTTGCCTTTGATCAAATCTTCCTGCAAACGCTGTAAATGTTTTTCTCTCGTTTCAGCTTTTTTGACTATCGTTACCCAACAAATCCACTCGTTGCGGGATAGCGGAGTTAGATTATTCCAAAGCTCAAGAACTTTTGGTGACGCTGATAGTATCTTTTCTAAATCAGCGGGTACATCATGTATTACACCGCCGACTATAGTTTGTCGTGTTTTCATAGCACCTCTATTTTAAATGAGAGTTGCGATTCGTTTTAGAACTAACTTCCCAAAACTTTTCAGGTTAAATTAAAAGGACTAAAACCCGTTCTTACTAAGTTTTGCACAGGAATAAACAAGGGTCTGGGTAATTTGCTCCATGAAAACCACTGCCACTTCTCACATTTGGCAGGTTCCATAACTTTTATCTCACCACGATCATAATCAGCTAACATAAATATCGTGACATAATGTTTATCTTCTATTTGAAAAATATCGTTGGTAACTGCACCAAAGTGAATGTTCTTAACTACCAGACCAGTTTCCTCCATAGTTTCTCGCACAGCACAATCTTCCCAAGATTCGTTAAAATTCAAATGACCGCCTGTAAAGCTCCATGAACCTTCACCGTGAGCATTTTTTCTTTTGCCCAAAAGCACTTTATTATCTTTAATAATTATGACTCCTATCCCCACTTTTGGTTTTTTATTCATAACTTTTGTCAAAATTTTTTTTACATTTTTTCCAGCACCACCGTCTGATTTCTTTTGGGTCCGGTAGTAATAATAGAAATGGGCAGACCGATTTGCTGGCTGATAAATTTCAAAAACTTTTGCGCCTCAACCGGTAGTTGGTTAAAATTTTTGGCTTTGGCTAACTTGGTCACATCCCAAGCCGGCAATTCAATATACTTCGGGGTAACTGTATCTAGAAATTTTTGATCAGGTCGGTAACCCACCTTTTGATCTTTGATCAAATAATCTGTACAAATTTTGATCGGGTAGTGGCTGTAACAAATATCCATGTGAGTCAATACCAAACAATTCAGTCGGCCGACTCGGGCGAAGTAACGCAAGGCCGGCAAATCCAAGTAAGCGATATCACGTGGTCGTTTGGTGGTAGCACCATACTCAAAAGCATCTTCCCGGATACGATCCGCCAGCTCGCCCTTAATTAAAGTCGGAAGTTGCCGGACGCCGACACTGGACATATAAGTGGCCTTAATCACACCGGCTTTGACTTGAATTTGATCGGGGTCAATCACGCCTTGTGTAGAAGAAAAAATACCGTCAAAAGTCGTGTCAGAAGCGGTGATGTCAGGATATACACCCCAGCGATAATCCAAACCCACAGCTTGGGCTTTTTCAAACACAAAGCCATATTTTTTGTCTTGCCATTTCTGACTTAACCAGTCGTGTAAGTCGTAGACCAATGGTTTAAGTTGACGGGCTTGGGACTTGAGTCGAGATATAAACTCGTCACGCGTACCTACGCCAAACTGGCCACCGACCAAAGTCGGAACTTGAACTTGGGCTAAATTTTGACCCAAACCCTGAATTAAAGCCGCGTACATATCATAGTGCTTTGCAACTTTGGATTGGTCAAACTTGATGATGTCGCGCATCCGCAGTGGGTGTCGCAAAAGCACATCGGCATAGGCCGGAGAAATGCCTCGACCAGTTGAGCCACCACTACCTGACTGCCACTGTTTATAAACGCTCTCATAAGCTCGATGAGTATCTAGTGAAAGTACGGCCAGCTGGTCAATTTTGATTTCAGCCCGATCATCAGTAGCGGTCACTGATTTAATGTGTTTGATTTCTGCCCGCAGAACGCCAGGGTGATTTACCATTTCCTTCCCCAAAACTAGGACTGCTCCCCTCACAAAAGCCCCAGACGGCAATAGATGAAAAGCGACTCGATCGCCATTTTCAAACTCCACTGTGTGACCGGCATTGGCCCCACCGTTATCACGATAAACTATGACTTCTCCTTTTTTACTTAACTGATGAACAATCATATCCACAATCCGCCCTTTGCCCTCATCTCCAAAAGCACCACCACAAAAAGCGTATGTCTTGGAACGAGTTTTGGTCATGATTTTCTTTCTAAATATTTTTGTACTTTTCGTAAAGTTGAGTTGGCGATCTGGACTGATAGGCCCAGATAGTTAAACGGGGTCAAATTCAACAGTTGTTGTTTGACGGCAGTGGACAAAGATGATTGTTTGACAAAATCATGCAGAATTTTTTGGGTCACAATCTGACCTTGGGTCAAATGTTGCAGTTTCTGGTACCCCTGATCATCTCCATTTAACCGCAAAATAACTTGATAAGCTTCTGCCATCACTACCCAATGTTGGTTTAGATCTGATTTTAACTTGGACTGATTGACTGATAACTTGGTTAAACCTTGGGCCAAAGATTTATAAGCCAATACGCAGTAGCCCAAAGCTATACCAAAGTTACGCTTGACTGTACTGTCAGATAAATCGCGTTGGAGTCGCGATATCGGCAATTTCAACATAAAGTGAGTCAATAAAGCATTGGCCAATCCCAAGTTACCTTCGCTGTTCTCGAAGTCAATCGGGTTGATTTTGTGAGGCATAGTAGAAGAACCGACTTGACCCATTTCTAGTTTTTGCAACAAATAATCGTCACTGATATAACGCCATAGATCTTGATTTAAGTCCAATAAAATACCATTGATTCTGATTAAGCTGGCAAAAATCCGGTTGTAACTTTCGGCGGGCAGAATTTGTGTCGTCACCACGGTTGATAACAAACCCAGTGAAGTTATAAACTTTTGACCCAACTGCAGCCAATTAACTTGGGGCCATGCTACACAGTGAGCGTTAAAATTACCCACCGCTCCGTTGAGTTTGCCTTCAATTTTAATTTTTTCTAACTGCGTTAGTTCTCCCAGTAAACGGTGAGCGAACACGGACAATTCTTTACCCACTGTGGTCGGCGCTGCTATCTGACCATGAGTGCGGGCTAACATCGAAGTTCCAGCATGATTTTTAATCATGACATTAAGCTCTGATAAAACTTTTTGTAGCAACGGAAAGATAATTTTTTGTTCAGCTTCAGTTAACATCAATGAGTAAGCCAAAGAATTTGTATCTTCGCTGGTCAAAGCCAAATGCACGAACGGAGCCAGTGGTGATTTGATTTTTTGAAGTTGGGCAGTCAAAAATAGCTCGACCGCCTTGACATCATGTTTTGTTTGACGTTCTATGTCTTTAATTTCTTGAGCATGATTTAAACTAAAATTTGTTAAAAAAGAATTGAACAATTTAGACTCTGTGGGGTTTAATTTAGGAATTAATTTATTTTTTGATAAAAAAATCAAGTACTGAACTTCCACATAAACACGATATTTGATCAAACCAAACTCCGAAAATAGAGCGGAAAGTTCTGTCAGCTGTGAGCGATAACGACCATCATGTGGTGAGAGAGCCAAAAGGCCAGTGTCATGGGTGATTGATGCGGTCCGCTGACTCTGCATAATTATATTTGGCCGTCGTATTGTAATACTTGTCGGAGTTTAGACTGGCAGACTGTGTGCCATAGTTTGGAGTTATAAAGTAACAATCCAGCGTCTTTGGTAGGAATATAAAGATACTTCACGTTTTTATTCTGAAACTCTTTCTCCATTTCACCAGGAAATGATAAATCGTAAATCTGTTGATAATTGACGTAACGGTTTAGTCCCAACTCAACTCCGTGATCTGATAATACGGCATTGACTCCCGCCACATACATTTTCCGATCAGTCAGTAGTGGAATATATAAATTGACATGATCTTTGGCCAGAGCCGGATCAATAGCTAACAAACCTGTGTCTGGTAGTTTTTTCAAACACATCAGCAAATCATATTCTTCCTGATTGATTTGGAACGAATCCATGGAACTGGTAAATGGTCTGGCTCTATGGTATGACCAAACGGCAGATGAAGTTATCAAAATAATAATGACAAAGTAAACTAAGCCACGAACGGAAAAGTATTTGATCTGACTGACTATTTTTGTGGTCAAAATAGCTGCCGGTATGATCAAAAAATACGGCAATGTCATCAAAAATTGAGTCGTATTTAGTCCTCCAACTTTCTGTGATGTAAAAATACCCAAAAATAAAGCCGTCAGTAAACTGCCGGCCAAAAACAAACGCAGTGACTTGAGACTATCCACTATAGGCACCAAAAGTCCCAAACTCAACCATCCATAAATCACCAAAATATAAATAGCAACAAAACCCAACTCGTATAATAGTATTTTGGGGATATTGTGAAACTGTTCAAAAACCTGCAGTCTTAATTCCAAAACTACTAGTCCCAATTCCGGAGTTTCGATAAATCGATGAATGCTATATGGCGGATTGATGATAAAACCATTGGCCCCCAGCTTGGTCACCGGCAAGTAGATCATCAATGCCAATAAACTAGAAATTACGGGCAGTAAAATTAAGTACCCGTGACGCTTAATTAAAGCCCACAAACCAAGCACGCCCAGGCCACCCATGATAATGATAAAAGTGTAAATCTTAAAACCAGCCAGCGAGCTGATACAAATAGCGGTCAGTAGTAAAGTTTTGATGTTTGGTTTTTTGATAAGTTTGGCCAATAAATAGATGCACCAAACAGCTACAACCACAGAAAATAAGCGGGGCGGGCCCACAGGCAGTGATAAGGCGTTGTCATTAAATTGAATGTCTAGCTGAAATACGCCGGTTGTTATATATCTAAGCAAATAAGTTAATTCACCAAAAAAATAGGCCATGATCAATACCAATCTCCTGGTAGCTTGGCTCATGGAAAAATGATAACCAATGGCCATAAAACCTGCACCCAAAAGGATTAATAGTAATACGGGAAACATCCGTACTACCAACCAGTTAACTTCAATTCCGGTCAATCTAGCCATATTGGCCATAGCCAAGTTTGACCAGTAATGATAGTTGGTAACCTCGACATCAGATAATCCTGGTTCCATCGGTGGCATGTGATTTTTCAGTTCTGACGTAAGTGCCAAATGATAAATGGTGTCAGGCACACCGGAACAACAAAAGCTGATTCCCCCATCTTTTGGCTGACCAAAATTCCAGTTAAACCGCACCGCCATAGTCATACCCATCAAAACTATCAATACCACCCACCAATCTGTTTTTTTAACTTGTGATGGTAATCGAGATAAAGTTATCGAAAATCTAGTTAGGTGACACCATGATTTAATTTTATGAAATGAACTTCTACCATTTTGCCACCAAAATAAAACGTTGAGACCGAAAGCCCATAAATAAACTAGATCGCGCAAACCCAACAATCCTAGAAAAAAACTCAAAAATGTGGAAGAAACCAAACCAACTATAATAGCCAGTAATAATTTGATAAATTTGCGATTTTCTGTCAAAAACCCAGATAGTACTAAACCAGGAACTAAATAGAAAACGATACTAGCAAAAACAAATATCGTCCATGCATACAGTTGATGTACGATGTATTCCAAGGGGATGATCACTCATTGATTATATAACTACTTTGTTGAAATCAGGAATATCATTACGGATCTAAGAACTAAATAAAATTGACCAAATATGGGTGAATAACAGTAAAAATAACTTTGGATTATGTAAAGTAATTGCAGTCTTGTAGAATGAAGGTATGAATTCAAACGCTCCAAAAAATTATATTTGCCCAATTTGTTTAGGTAATCAAGACATTGAAAATGAAGACACCTTGCTCAAGAAAGTAGATTTAGTTTTTCGTGATGATCTAGTAAGTGTGTGGATTAATTCATTTTGGATTAAAGGTAATGAAGGACATGTCATTATTGTTCCCAATCAGCACTTTGAAAATATTTATGATCTTCCAGAAAAGGCTGGTTGTCGAATATTTAATATCTCAAAATTGATGAGTAACGTCATGAAGTTGGCATATGATTGCGATGGGATCACTTTACGTCAAAATAATGAACCGGCTGGTGATCAACATGCTTTTCATTATCACCTTCATATTTTTCCAAGATATGAAGATGACAATTTCAATCAAGAAATGACGCAGAAAAGCTATTTATCTGATCCTGAAGACAGAGTTAAATATGTAAACAAATTAAAGAAGTATCTATAGGAACAGCATGATTGAACCACAACCCATTGGTGTTTGTGCTGTTATTACTAACTCTCAAAATCAAGTTTTATTGGGAAAAAGAAAAAACAGCTATAAAGCAGGAATGTATGGTTTACCCAGTGGGAGAATTGAACTAAACGAATCAATAGTAACAGCTATTTCCAGAGAGGTTGAAGAAGAGACAGGAATAAAGGGTTTAAATTTTACTTTTGTTGGCGTGGTTAGAGAAAATCAGGGATCTTACGATTTTATCCATTTTGTGTTTTCAGCCCAAATATCTAATCAAAAACCAATGCTTTGTGAGCCAGATAAATGCGAGGGGTGGAAATGGATTGAAATTACTTCAGATTTGACACAGGTGCTTCCAGGACACAAAGCTGGTATTCAAATGTATAAAAACGGTGATTATTTAGTTGATCTAGTCACTTTGCTAAAGTAACGGCTGTCAATGGCGGTGTGCTTTCGAAAAAATTCGAACTGATTTCGCCCAAAATTTGTAGAGCGGACGGAATTCCCCCCTGACCCCCCTTCCGCCCGCCCGCAGAAGCGACTCTTTCGGATTGGACGATTTCAAGTTTCTCGTTCCGCTTTTAGCGAAACTCCGAGCTTCGCTCGGTTTTGCGACAAATTCTTTTGCATCTAACGTTCGCGGCTATAGGACGTTGCTGAGCTCCAGAAATGCTCCGCATTTCTTAGCGAAGCAATGTGCCGAAGGCCGAGGACCACCCGGAGCTGCAGGCGAGGATGGACCGCAGCCTATAGCCGCTGTTAAACGCAGGCCGGGGCCCTTGTTAACATATTTCACCAAATATCAATAACAGAATCTAAAGTACGTTGCCCTGTAACATGAATATTTAATTTTGAAGGTATAAAACTATTCCCTTTGTATTCTGGTGAACAACTATAACCTTCAACAAGATTCTTTTGAAGAAGTTCAAGAACCGTACTATCTATACTTGCCTTAGCTTCTAGAACAAAGTCAGGTACGTAAACGATATTCCTAGGATCATCAGCACCACCAAGCTCTAAAGGAAAAAGAAATAGTTTACACAAATTCTTCTTTTTGAATTGTTCAATAGCTTTATTCTGAGAATCTATATTAGAATAATACTCTTCCCGTGTAACATTATCGTTTTTTGCTTTTTTATTAAATAATCCCATTATGCCTCTCCTATTATGAATAATCTGGCCTCGGCTTGCGTTTAACGTTTCAGTATATGCGATGTTTTGTGTAGTGAAAAGGAGCAAAATATGGGAGAGCGAAGTGCAACGAGCGAACCGCATATACTGTGTTAGGCGAGCCGAACGGATCGATAGCGGAGTGAGAGTGCAACGTGCCTTGCGTATTTTTGAAAAATTTATCCATATTATTCCGTTTTTGGTGGGCCTTTTTATTATTGTATTTGATTTTTTTGTTTTGAAAAATGGAAGAGGAGCTGGGGGTGAATTACATTTTTCAAAACTCCTTATTTATTTGATTCCTTTGCATGTTTTCGGATCAACATCTTTATATCTCATATAAGAATCAGTTATATTAGGAAATTCTCCGACCTTGGTTACCTTGAATGTAGTTGTTGGGCCACCATCTACACGGAAACAAGTGGTTTTAGCAATTTGTAAACCACTCCCGTGAGTAATGAAAGCATAGTAATAGCTTCTTGCATCCTCAATAACCTTTACTGAGCATCCTGCAACACAAGGTTGTTTTTCATAATCTTCTGAATAATCAGAATAAGCTTCCGCAATAGCACGTCTTCTATGAATCTCGAAGTCGTCAAATCCAATAAAACTATTTGGGTCTTTTTCAACATCAGGAGATAGTAAATCTGGAATACATATTTTCTCTGCTGTGTCAGGACAGCCATTTTCACCATTAACACATTGGTATCTGCAAGTGTGTGCAATACCACAATCGCTGTTTGTATTACATTTTTTAACACAAGTATTCGGTCCTTGATTACTATGGTCTCCATTTAACACACAAATTGAATCTGATGCACAATCACTATTTTTATTACAAGAATTAAGTGGATATTCAGGCAATATTACTTTGAAAAATTCTGCTGCTTTTTTAATAACACCATCAGTAGAAAAACAATTATTAGCAAAACACCTATTTTTGATATTTTTGGGTATTATGCTTTCCGCATCTTTCACCCAATCTTGCGTTATTGGTTCTTTCGGACTGATTGTTCTGTTGTCTGCGTCGATAACTATCCAGTCATTGTTTTTATATTGCATTTTAAATAATGGAGGGTTACCTCCGCCGCTTTCTCCTCTTACATCACCGTCAATCAACGCAACACTTGCACAACTATTTGGAGCATAAACTACCTTTTCAGTATTTGTTAAATCATATTCCCACAAAATTTCTACTGCACAAACAAACTTGCTATCTGATGATCTAAAATAAGCGTCTTTTTCTTTATCAAGTAAATACTGCTCTATAGATAATTCTTTTGCTTCTTTGTCAGTTATATAACTATTAGTAGGTTTGTTTTGAGAATAGATAAGTGCAACAACCAATCCCGCAATCAATATAACCCCTGCGAAAATCACAATTAACATAAAATTCTTTTTCATAATATTTGCCATTAAATAGTAAAAGTTATTTGTATTATATAAGTATTTCTCTTGTTTATTCAATTTATAATAATTCGTTTTCGTAGCGATAGCGGAGAAAACACCTCATACCCCCCCTCTTTAAAAATAAAAAAATCAAATTCCTTATTTCTTAAAGTCCACCAAAAACATTTTAAAAACAAATTTTTCAAAAATATGTCGCCTAACGTTTTATTTACGTAACTCCTTAT
>CAZIBX010000020.1:0-12547 GCA_964537615.1 uncultured Pseudomonadales bacterium | reverse complement strand
ATCGCAGATGTGACTGATGCCAAAAGTAGAGCCAAAGGCATGGGCATTATTGGAGCTGCTTTTGGCTTAGGATTTATCATGGGGCCTGTTATCGGTGGTATTTTGTCACAGTTTGGTTTTATATATCCGGCTATGTTCGCTGCCATGCTATCCCTGATTACCGCTCTGACTACAGCCATATTTTTGACCGAGTCAGTAAATACCAAATCAACTGCAAACTCAACCAAAACAGCTTTTTCATGGCAAGAAATGATTAAGGTAGTAACTGCCAAACCTATGTTTTTGTTTATAGTCACCTTTTTCTTAATCAACTTGGCTTTTTCCGGTATGCAAGGAACATATGCCTTGTGGACTGAAAGAACGTTTGGTTGGGGACCACAAGCGGTGGGTTATGTTTTTGCATATATTGGTATTTTGTCAGTTATCATGCAGTTAAAAATTCTACCGATTTTTACCGCAAAATTTGGTGAAAGAAAAACTCTGCTGTTTGCCGTTCCCATGATGGGGCTGGGATTGGTGCTGATTCCTTTTGCTTTCCACATCGGCATACTGCTCGTCGCCAATGCTCTGATGGTACTAGGCAACAGTTTGTCCAATCCCACTCTTCAATCTCTGGCAACAGAAAATGTGCCACCAGAAGACTATGGTGGAACTCTGGGTTTATTGCAATCGGCCGGTAGTCTGGGCAGAATTTTTGGACCGATTATCGGGGGAGAACTTTTTTATATTTTATCCAAAGACGCTCCTTATATTACGGGCGCTCTGATTATTTTTTTGACAGGATTGATACTTAAAAAAGGTTTGACTGTCAAAAACATTAAAAGCGTATAATGATTTTTGATTAAGTCAGCATGACTTAAATTCAGATATGCATGTTGTCGATTGGGATAGTTTTTGGCTAAAAAAACTGTGTTGGATGGTGTTGTGTTTCAGTTTGGTTTTAATCTTTTATAAACTACAGTTTCTGAAGTTAGTTGCGGGTCAAGTAGCTTTAGCTGACTTTGACATTTATCATCAAATGGCCATAGATGTTATAGCTGGCACTCATCCTTATCGCTTAAGTTACATGCAAACCAGCGGACCACCACTGGTTATCGCTGCCTATCTTCCCTTCTCACTGCTACCTATCAACTGGGCCAGGTCATTAATCACTCTGTTTAACCTAGGCGCCGGATTGATCAGTTGCTATTTGTTGGCCCAAAATATAAATCTTAAACACAAATTTTTAATTACGCTGGGACTTTTTGATTTACTACTTTTGACTTTTCCGGCTCGTTTCAGTCTGTTGATGGGTCAACCCAATTTAATCATTATGCTGGCCATCACTTTTTTGCTTACTACCGGCAAATTTCAAACTAGAGGGTTGGCTTTAGGTTTGGCTACAGTCATGAAAACCCATTTTCTTATCAGTTGGTTATCTCTGTTTAATCAACATAAAAAAGTACTTTTATCTGCCCTGATCACTGTGAGTGTGGTTGGTCTGCTAACTCTGCCGGTGATTAAACCGCAATACTATCTAGATTATCTGAAAGAACGTAGTGGTTTTTATCTGCGTCCATCAGTCATGACTCAACCCACCACCGATTACTACAACCAAAGTTTGCGTTCTACTCTCAATCGTTTGGGAGTTGGCCAACTTTATATTCATGTTTGGTTGCCGTTAGTGTTGGGACTAGGCATTTTCTTAATCAAATCTGGTGACATGGAAACCGGTGTGGTGGCTACGTTTTTACTCTCTCCCATCGTTTGGCAACACTATTTCGTGACCTTATTCCCCATATTGATTTTGCTGGGATGGCAAAATCGACACCATCGGTGGATGATTGTTTGGCTGGTGGTAATTGGGCTGACTGTATTGACCCAATTTTCATTTCTGCACACCACTAATTTAAATTTCTACACTGGCCTGGTGGCCTCGCATTATTTTATGGGGTCATTGGCTTTGGCTGTACTTTTAATCTGGCTATCGGCCAAAGTGCGGTGCAGGACTGCTGCATAAGCCGATCCCACTTGGTCAAAAGTGTAGTTAGTTTTATATCTTTTTTGTCCGGATTGACCTAGTTTTGTAGCCAAGTTGGGTTGATCAATCAATTTGATAATCGCGTCAGATAATCCATCCACTGACAATTTTTTTACCAAAAATCCAGCTCGACCAGAATCAAGAATTTCCGGCGCCGGACCGGTTTGAAAAGCTACCACAGGTACACCAAAAGCCATGGCTTCAATCATGACTAAACCAAAACCTTCCAGTGGCCACATGGACGGAAAAACTGCCATAGACGCTCTGGCCAAATACGGCCGCACGTCATGCACATAATCAGTAAACTCTACGCTCTGTGTTAGTCGGAGTCTTTCTACCAATCGTTGCAACTGTCGACCAAAATCAGTCATCGCGCCAACAATTTGCAACCTAGCATCAGGATGTTTTTTTTGAACTTTAATCCAAGCTTGGATCAAAACATCCTGCCCCTTACCCGCCTCCAAGCGCGAAACACAAACTACCAGTTTTTTTTGACGTTTCTTTTTTATAAATTTGATTAGTGATGCACAAGGAATAATTTTCAATTTAGCAAGACTGACACCAGAACCACTGATTAAGTGAGCGCGGGTATGAGCACTGGGCACGACAATATATTGGGGTAAGTTTTTGGCCAAAAAATAAATTAACTTGGGCAAGCCAAAAAACTTGGCATGAACCGTTTCCAGCGGTCCAAATTCAATCCATACCACGGCTTGTTTGGTCAATTGGGCCCAAAGCGTCATGATGATTTTTTCCACATAACCAGACATCAGTAACACTCCATGATGTCTGACTTGCCAACTCAACCAGCCGTACTGAATCATGGCCGGCCATAATAAAACCAGAGCTTTGAGTAAACCCTTCCAGTCGCCTATCACATCTAGAGCGATGGGTAGATGATGAGCCGTGATGCCTTTTTGGCGCAAGAATTGTAAAAACGGCAAATATGTGACGTAAGCTTCAACTCGCCAACCCTGCTGATTAAACCAAGCCAACAACTCGGCTGTGAAAACCTCGGCTCCGCCCATACCGAATGTCTGGCTAACCCAAGTGATGCTTGGGTTAAAACGTGTTTTTTGTTTCTGGACCACAATCAGCCAGTTGGTGGCTTCTTCTGAAACACTGATCACTTTTAAGTTTAAGCATAATAAAATGGCTTGTACTTCAGCCAAAGTGTAACCGGCCTTGTGAGCCCCAAACACGCCGGTTAAGCTGGTCGTGCCATATAAGAATTCATTTCTGACGATTTTATCGTCTTCAAATTGAGTGATGATTTGATCGATGTTGGGTAAGCGCAAAATCAGTTGACCTCGCCACTGTAAAACCCTAGCTATTTCGGATAAGAATTTCAGACCGTCTTCTTTGGTAAAATGTTCCAAAATATCCTGGGCTAGCACTTGGTTGACGCTAGAGTCAGGAAATGGCAAGGGCTTGGATAAATCATGGATAATGTCTGGCTGAAAATCAGCTATAGCATCCAGGTTGATCCAATCCTTTTTATAATCTCTGCCACAGCCTAAGTTCAGTCGCCATGGTTTATGGGGTAATCTATATCTCACGGTGGCATTTTATATCAATTGGTCAACCGCATAAAATGTTTCAAAGAAGTTTGTAGGAGTATTTTTTCGTCACTCTGTCTGATAAAACCGGGAGAACTAGTTATAGTAATCGCCTTAATGTTAGAGAAATTATATTTGCTTGTAATTTCTGTCAACTTTTTACGAACCAAATAAACTAAGTACCATTGAGGCCAACTGAAAGATAGGATTGTGCTATAATACGACTCGTCGCAGATTGTACACAACTACTTCTGCTTAAGTCTTGATTGAGTTTTGCATAGAGATTTGAGATACCGTAATTTCAGAATTAGGATCCAACTTTTCACCAAACGATTTCACTTTTTTAAGCAGAGATAGTTGTCTACCATCGTGAGTCGTGTAAAACAAAATAATGGTATGAACAACAACTATACTAAAAGACATTACTCCTCTGCTCCCAAAAATAACTACCGTCAACGTGGCGGTTACGTCAATCCCAGTTTGTTTGTCAAAAAAGTCCAAGAAGTTATTGATGCACCAAAAGCATCAACTGAAGCCAGATTTGATCATTATCTGATTGCGGACATTATCAAACAAAACATCGCTACACACGGCTACACTATCCCCACTCCTATTCAAGAACAATCGATTCCAGAGATTTTGTTAGGCCGTGATGTCATCGGTATGGCCAAAACCGGAACTGGTAAAACCGCCGCTTTCCTCATCACTCTGATCAACAAGGTCTATCACGATCCTGACCAAAAAGTTCTTATCGTAGTACCCACCCGCGAACTAGCTGTCCAAATCAGTGATGAATTCCGCATTTTCGCCCGTGGTACCGGTTTGTATATGACTTCAATTATCGGTGGCACCAGCATCAACAACCAAATTCAAAATTTACGCCGTGGCCCCAACTTTGTGGTAGGTACACCGGGACGACTGAAGGATTTGGTCGACCGAGGCGACTTGAATTTAGATGTCTGTCAAAATGTGGTGTTGGACGAAGTCGACCGGATGGTAGACATCGGCTTTATCCACGACATCAAATATTTAATTTCTTTTTTGCCCAAAGTCCGCCAGTCATTGTTTTTCTCTGCCACGGTAGATGGTAAAACCCAAGAAATTTTGACCAGTTTTGTCCAAAATCCAGTCGCCATCACTATCAAGTCAACCGAATCAGCCGAGAACATCGATCAAGATGTGATCCGTTTGCTACCAGGCCAATCCAAAATCGATGTTTTGCACGATTTACTGATTCAGCCCAGTTTTCAAAAAGTCATTATCTTCGGCCGGACCAAATGGCGGATGGAAAAACTCTCGATGGCCTTGGCAGAGCGGGGGTTACGCAGCGCTATCATTCACGGCAATAAATCCCAAAACTATCGTCAACGAGCTCTGCGAGCTTTCAAAAACAACCAGCAAAATATTTTGATTGCCACCGACGTGGCCTCCCGTGGACTAGATATTGATAATGTTACCCATGTTATCAACTTCGATGCTCCGGAGTCATACGAGGATTATATTCACCGCATCGGCCGAACCGGCCGAGCTGGCAAACGCGGTGTGGCTTTGACTTTTGTTGATTAAGTTTCAAATTACGATTAAGTGATTGCACAGACCATGATTATAAACCCGATTTTATGATTATAATGACACTACGTTATATTTTATCGTTCTGATCACTACCGGTTTGATAGTAGCCCTGATGTTAATCTGGTTTGGTCTCAATCTAGTTTATGCCTCTACCATGCTTCACGGACCGGTTTTTGTGCCGAGTCAAAAAAAAGATGTAGCCGACATGATTAAGCTGGCTGGTATTAAACCGGGTGAAAAGGTGATCGATATCGGCTCGGGCAACGGTACAATCTTACTGGCTCTAGCCAAGAAAAAAATCCCAGCTACCGGCCTAGAAATCAATCCTCTGCTGGTGCGACAAACCAGAAAATTGATTCACAAATTGCATTTGAACCGCTACGCTCGGGTAGAACGTGGTAACTTTTGGCACTTAAATTTGGCTGACTACGATGTGATTTTTCTTTACGGCACCACATACATTATGAAAAAACTGGAATTGAAACTAGGTCGAGAAATGAAACCCACAGCCAGATTTGTATCCAACTATTTCACTCTACCCAACTGGCCCATCAAAAAAGAACTGGGCAGAATTAAACTTTACCAAAAACCTGGTTAAGGGTGTTTTTTAACTTGATTTATAGACCCCATAATCATGGGTTGGAAGGTATGGGTCATCAAAATCAGTACTACAACCAAACCCAAACCAAAAACCGATATCAACTCGGACATCAGTCTAGTTTTGGTTCTTTGAAATTGCAGTTTGACTTGATGCTGACCGGCAGAAATGTCTAGTGTGATTAGACCGCGATAGTTCATGTTTTGAAACTCGATAGGAACTTTTTGGCCATCGATATATGCTGTCCAACCCGGAAAATAAAATGTGTGGTCAACCAAAGTCGCCGCACCCGTTGCCGTCACCACACCATCATGAATCAAGCTATTTTTTTGCCAGTTGTTGAGTTGAGCTGGGCCTATTATTTCCACTGGTTGAGTCGGATAACCAGTGGCATCACCGGCTGTCCAAACTGGTGTGCCTTCCCAATGCCAGGCCGTAGATTTGGCATAACTAGAGTAATAAGATTCATCAATGGGCTGGGGTTGAAATAGTTGCAACTTGATACCGGCATCAACCAACATCAAAATAGCTACTACGATGATTAACTTGGATAACCATTTGACATGACTCACATAAATTAAGCCCAAACATAAACTCAATACCGCCAGATTCATCAATCGCCACGGAGTCTGGAAATAATGTAGGAGTCCGATGTTTTGCCAAAGTGATTTGGTGATATCCAGACACAAAATCATGGCACCAGTAGTCATCAACCACGGCCAGATCGGGATCTGCTTTTTGAAAGTCAAAAAACTCATCATCAACCAAGCCAAAGTCAAAGGAATACCCAGCATAGCCGGCACGGCTTGCCAATCAATCACCCAGGGTTGATAAAAAATCTGGGTAAAAGAAAGCAGATAATCGGTCACCGGCTTGGTGATTAACATGGCTTTGAGCATGGTGTAACTGGATTCTTTGTAGGCCGGCAACCAATACCAAGCACTCATCAAGAGAGATAAAATGTTGGTCAAAGTCATAACCTTGACCCAACTCCACCAGTTGAGTTGATGTTTAATTTGATTGGCAGTTAAAGCCATGATTGATAAAACCAGCAGAGTCAAACCACCCAAAAGTTGGTGGGACAAAATTATAGCCGTACCAAAAAGTGACATCAGCACTAACCAACGCAAGCGCTTGGTTTGGCTGGTTTTGAAGTAACACCACAGCCACCAACCGGGCCAAGTCAATAAGAATAACTCACCGATGGCGACACGTAAGTAAGCGTTAACTAAGTGATAGGGCGCTAGGGTATAAATGATCATGATGGCTACTGCCAACCAAGGTTTTTTGGCCCAACTCATTCCGGCCAAATAAACGCCGATCGCTCCCCACAAAACTGCCAAGCCAATCAGGAGTTTGAAAACCAAAGTCAAAGACAAACCGGTCATTAAAAACAGAGATCCGATCAAATACGGCAAAGGATAAGTCACGATAAAAATTGGCGAACCGTAGCCATACTGGAGTTGATCGCTCCAACGGACTGGAAACTGGCCTTGTTGCAAAGCTCTGGTATAAGCGGTTATCCGACCTAAATGTAGTTCGCCATCAGCTCCCAGATACAATCCGGGCTTAAAAAGCGGCCATAAGCTGATAATAAGTCCGGCCAAAACCAGTAGTGTTAAAGCCAAACGATTGATGGGGGGCCAGAAGTATTTGGGAGTCATGTGCGCTTACGTTTCTTGGATCAATTATATGGCAAAAAATGTCTAAACTTGAGTGCTTTCTATTCTTATCAAACCATCAAATACAATGGAGGTGGTCGGGTATAGCTCAAAAATTGATGGCTGTATCTGATAGCTTGGGTATTAATCGACCAAAGCTTGATCGGTAAAAACGTTAAATATGAAGTTTGGTGGGTGGCTAACAGATGTGAATCAACCACTCGATTCATCGGACCAATCGTCAAACTCAATTTGATTAAGGTCAGTGATTCTGAATCCATAGGTGAGATAGGAGGCAGTTGATACTTATCTACCGGCAGGCATCCGGCTTTTTGTCTGATCTGTCGATCCACCAAAGAGTCACACTGACTGTAAGGCAAAACAGCTAGGTGCAAAACAACTTGAACTTGGTTGTCTTGAACTTGGCCTTTCGCCTCAACCTGTAGAGCCAAGCGACCGAGTCCGATCAGTACCCACACCAAAAACAATAGCCGCAAAATCCAGCGCATATTCCTCTCAATCTAACATCAGCCAAACGGCTGTCAAGCCAAAAAATACCTGGCTACATCGCGGTCACAGTCAAGGTCATGGGTAGACTATAACTTTGAGCAGCTTGACCAGCCGGAATGGTTTGGGATAATCCGATACCGGTCAGATCCCAATAACAATTGGTAGCGGTGGTAGTTCCGGCCGTCAACAAAGTGATGTTGTCCAACACGCCCTGATTGAAGCTACCAGAGCTACCCAGAGCTAAACCGGTGTTACTACAACCCACTTGAGCTGTGACCGTCCCCAGTGCTGGGTTAACTGTCAGTTGTCCCCCCAAAAGATCAGCGTCAGCACCATCATAGCCCAAAGGCGTAGGATCGTTGAAATCATAATCGGCCGTAACTGAATCCCAGTAGCCAGTGCTACCAGCAGTGGCGGCCAAAGTCATGTTCCAACTACCACCCGCCGTAGAGTTATTGGCTCTGATTTTTTCCCCACTAGTCCCCAAAACTCCGCTAACAACTTGATGAGTGATTTGGACTGAACCAGGATTCATATTGACTGCCGGCGCAGTCACCACATTACCCGAACTGTCCACTACATCAACTGTGAGAGTACCACTGCTGACACTGGCTGTAGCACAGATTTTGGTCGGATAAGCTGTAGCATCACCGATATGAGCATTGGTCGTACCACTGATGGAACCCAAAGTTGTATCATAACCGGTACAGTTATTGGCTTGATAAACCAAAGCAATACTACCACCAGCCACTGATAAACAAGCTGGCATAACATAACTAACTTGATCGTTTTGTTCCACATGAGCGTTGGTAGTGTCTGACAGCTTCAAAACTGTCACAAATTTACCCGTACAACTAGTCCCCAGTCCCGTCACACCAGAACAGCAAATCAAATTAGTATAGTTAGATTGATTGGGCAGTTCTGCGTGAGCGTTGGTCAGGTCAGAAATTTTCAAAACTGTGGTACCGGTACAACTGGGAGAAACAGTACAGCTTAATGTTCCGGCTGAAACGCCAATTACTGAAGTCAGAAATAAATGACCAGTGGTGACAACAAACAAACTAAGGCGTCGGAGTGATAGAAACATGGGTGGTCGGTTCTGGGCTGATTACGTCTGTGGGTACCAATTCTGGCTCAAGCGCAGAAACAACTTCTTGCTCGACCGTTGGAGTTGGTTCTGATGTGACCTTCCCAGTTGGTTCTGGGGTGAGTGACGGGGTGATATCTTGATCGATAGTCACGGTCGGTGTGGCAGTCAAATCTGAATCCAATTCAGGAGTAGGAGATAAAACCGTTGGTGTTAATGATGGTGTCACCGACATAGTTGGGCTAGGTGTGGCAATCAACTCTATCTGATCAAAATCAACTACGCGAAAAAATCTTTCTGATACAAATGCCGGAGAATTTTTCATGTCCTGATAGCTGGCTGGCTTATCTTCTGATAGTTCGACCAGGGAAAACTCACCTAAATCGTTAATCAAGCAAGTGCCGTAGTGAGTTAAGTTATTATCTATCAACAGATCTTCTGCTTGAATATAAGCACAGTACATACCACTGTTTTTGACATCATCGGGGTTAAAAATAACATAAATGTGATCTTGAACTGGACTCATAATCAGTACATCGGCTCCGGGAGAAATTTGCATCATTTCCTGTTCTGTTGAATCACCAACACTCTGCCAAAAATCAAAAGCTGAAATTTTGACCCAACCACTGGTTAGCCAAACTAGTAAAAATGTCATAACCAAAGCAATTTTGATTTTCATAGTTTAGCCATCGGCTTCAAAACCATAAGAAATAATACCGGCACAGGTACCGGTTTCGTCGTATAAAATTTGTAAACAATTGCCGGCTGGAACAGTTACGGTGTTGGTGGTGTTAGAACAATTAGTAAGAGATCCATTGCCAGTGATGGTACATGTTAACGCTGTATTGGCGTAGTTGCCAGTACAACTACTGGATTGACGAACAATAAAGGCACAAGTACTACCAGCGGCCGGGGCAGTTTGCACAGACCCATAGAGATTTTTAATCGTGACAGCGTAGGGCATAGTCATACCAAACTTAGTAGTTAAAGTAGCGTTGCAAACACTGTAACCAGCCGAACAAACTGCATCGGCGGTCAAAGAAGCCGAGCTGTGACCGGAAATCATGGTTTTACTGCTACCACCACCTGCCACCGCCGCCCAAGTCCCATCTCCCCGCCAAAACGTAGTGGCACTAGCTCCGGTTCCGCCATTTAAGTTGGTCACCGGCAGATTGCCGGTTACACCATTGGTTAAGTTGACCTGACTCCAAGCCGGATTATTGTTGGTGCCGGTATTGGACAAATACCTGGTAGCAGTAGTGTTTTTGGCCAGAGCAGATACTACGTCCACAGCCGATCCAAACAACAAATCACCCTGCACTACTCCACCGATACCAGAAATACTATGACCAGGGTTGGGCACGGCCGCATAGACGTACTTGATAGTCAGAGATCCAAATATCATGCCCGACAACAACAAAACCAAAGTGTAGCCCAGCTTAACCCATCTGGAGCTACTACTTGATCGGCGGAACTTTGATGGTTTGGCCTTTTTGTAGTTCATATGGCGGTTTAAGTCGGTTGACTCGAGCAAGTTTTTGCCAGGAAGTCTGATGTTTTTTGGCCAAACTTTGCACAGTATCACGGGCTGAAACAGTATATACCTTCCAGGCCTTGTTAATCTGACGTCTACGCTTGATAGATCTGATGGCATAAAGCTTAAGTCCTACAACCAATAGTAAAATGCTGAATTCGATCAAAGCGCCTTTGGCAGTCGGCCAGGTGTAAAAAGTGATATTCGGCCCCATCAAAGTCACCTGGTTTGTTTTTTCTTCGTCCTGAAAATAACGCACTATCAACTGTGATTTGTATCGCCCGCCCCAAATCGCTCGCTTAAACTCAAAATTCCACTCACTGGTATCTCTTTTCAAAACCGGATAAGTGCTGGCGATCTGATTAACTTGACGATTAAAAATATTACGAGTGATAATTTCCACATCAGCATCAACCGAAACGTTGCCCTCATTTTTAACTTTGGGTCGTAGATTAACTTTGAGTCTATTCAGATCATGGACAGTAAAATCTACGATTGAGAGTCGTCTGATGATCTCACCTGGCACAGTCAGGGCCACCCGCAGACCGGTCCGGGTAGATAAGCTGATACCACCCTCTTTTTTTTCTGGTGGTTTTTGTTCTTGTATGACGATACAGCCGTTATACTCGCCCGCATCTAGGTTGGTGGGTAAAGCGATAGTAAAAGGCACGCGGATTTTGCTCATCGATGGCACGTCTACCACATCGTTATTGAGAGTAATCCAGGCTCCGACTTCATCTTTGTCTTCTACCATCTGCTCACAAGCAAACCCCCCACCAGAGGACGGAGTGGAGTCGGTGGCATAAACCATCAGAGTCCTGTTTGATTTGGTGTTATTGATAGCGTCGACGGCTTCTTGCAAAACTGCCCCGGCGGTAGCGGTATGGATAAAGATAGATTGTGACCGAAGATTTTCGGCTCGAGGATAAGCCGGTCGGCCACCGATGTTCTCGTACTCTATGGCCTGAACTTGAGTCACTCCGGCCAAAGTACCAGCCATCAGACATAAACCTGAAAAGACACCTGCCAGCCAGAGGTAAAACAAGTTGTGTTTTTTGCGCATCATGAGGCAGTGGCCGTTAAAGTCAAACTGATGTCATAATCACTGGCCGCCGGCTGTTCGGCCGGAATATCTTGGGTTAAAGTGACTCCCTGCAGTGTCCAGTCGCCGATATCATTTGATCCAGCAGCACCGGATAAAACCGTAATACTGTTCACGCTAGACTCGACAAAGGAAGTTGATGAACCCTTGGTAATGCCACTGGTAGTACAGCTCGAACATTGACCCACAGCCAAGGTACCGGCTGACGCATCAATAGTCAAACGTCCGGCCAATCCGTCGCTGTCTGTGGTAGCCCCATCATCGATACAACCACTGCTTCCGGCCTCATTAAAGTCATAATCAGAACCAGCTCCGTCCCAAACTGCCGTGGGTGAAGAACCAGCGATAGAGAGTGTCCAGCCACTGTCTGCTGCATCAGGATTGGTGACATAGATCTTCTGGCCGGCCGTCCCCAAAGTACCGGTAGCCGGTTGGCAGGAAAAGCTGAAAGTGACGGCTCCCATTGCCACAGCCGGACTGCCCACCACAGCATAGCTACCATCAACTATATCGATACTCAAAGTCCCGGCATTGATAGCTTGGGTTAAATTGGTAGAGGTGCTGTCAGCATAGACACTAGCCGCCAGATAAGAAACTAGTCCGACTATCCCCACAAACAGACAAATCCCCATCAATCTGTAAACAACAGAACTTAAAACACTTAAACGGTGTGTAATCATCACACATTAAGGTTAGTATAGAAAAAAATACAATGCAAGGGTCAAGTTTAACCCAACCTCACACGCTTCAATCGCAGGGCATTGGCAACCACACTGACACTCGAGAAAGCCATAGCCGCTCCCGCCAAAGCCGGATTGAGCAAAATACCAAATGTTGGGTAAAGCAGTCCCGCTGCCACCGGAATAGCCAGCACATTATAGAAAAAGGCCCAAAATAAATTTTG
>CAZIBX010000019.1:0-12780 GCA_964537615.1 uncultured Pseudomonadales bacterium | reverse complement strand
CATGAGTTTAGTTAACTCTTGTCATAGTCAAACAAACGAGGTTATTTACGGAACTACCAAAAACCCCGCTGGTTAAAGCGGGGCCTTTATTCTCAGAACGTGAATCCTGGTGAGGACAGACCTTCTGAGGTAGATTGAATATAACAAAATACTATAAGTTTGTCAATAGATATAACAATAATTGAAAATAACTCTAAAATATACAAAAAACTACAAAATCATCATTTGAATATCAAGACGGCTAAGTTATTGAGTTTTGGCTAGCGCCAGCTCATCAACCACGGTAAGTGGCGCCTTGGTTAGATCGGGATTGATGGCCATTTGTTCCTGGCTGACTTCTCTGCCCTTTTGGCGGTCGTTATAACGCATCTCGGCCATAAATTGGTTAACGCCTTTGGCCCACTCACCGCCAGGGCTGTGGGGGGTGTATCTAGTCATGATTTGTTCAGGTGTGATCAACCCTCGGTCGATGTAGTTTTTCTTCAGCACTTGAGCGGCTTTGTCAAAATTGGCCTCGTAGGATTCAAACCGCCAAGTACCCTGACTATGCACACCCAAACCTAAACAGTTGTATGACTCTGAAGGCGTGACTTTGCACAGATTGCTCTCTTTCATGGCGATAGCCGGCAGAAGCCGGAAATCCAGGCCGTAGCGGTCAGCAATCATGACCAATTTACTAGCAAAACCTGATTCTTGTAACAAAGGCGAACGGTGGCGCTCCAGAAACTGGTTAACCAGAGTGACTCTGGCATCAGCTACTTCTGCCGTCACGGCTTCACCATTGACTCGGTTTTGTAGTCCTGGATCAAGATCAGTGCCTGCCAGGTAGATGGGTTGACTATAACTGACCAAACTTGGTTGATAACTGATCAAGCGGTAACTAGCCACAGTCGTCAGTCCCAGGCCAAAAACTACCAGTAAACAAGCCAAGGTATAGAAAAATTTGTGCATATTGATGCTTCAAACAATCCCATAGTATCAACTTATAAGTCAAAAGTCAAGTTGATTGAGTTTCTTATAGCGCATAGAAACGCAAAAGCCAATATCCGCAATTAATTTGTTATAAAACGAGCAATATGCCAATTAAAACTTTTTTGTTATCTCATCTGTATGGCGTGGGCGATGGGGCCGTTGTTGCTGTTGGCTGGGGTTGATAGTAGATACAGGCATTGTTCATACAGATCATGCCAGGTTGACCACATGGGTAACCATTTGGTTTTCCGTAACAACTGCTGTTGTTAAACGCAGTTGGTGTGGGAGGTCTAGGAGTGGGAGTATACGGAGCAGTTGGTATGGGTGATGCAGGGCTGGTGGGGACAGGTGTAAGTGTGGGTGTTTGATTTACACAGTATCCTCTAACACAGGTCATAGGTGACAGACATCTTTGGTCGTAAGACACCGCCACACATTGATTGGTTTGTCCCATTGGAGCTTGGCAGACGGGACATGGAGCAGGAATTTGAGTAAGATTTGGGGTTAAAGTTGGTGTTGGTGGAGCTTGTTGGTAGTCACGAAACTCCAATTTATAGTTAAATTGAACTCCCTTTCCGTTTACTGCAGTATCGCCTTGCACATCAACCATAATGTAATACTTTTTGCCAGGAGTAGTTTTGTAACGTACTTCAGCCTGGCCTCTGACGCCGTAGACAGACCTGGCTAATTCTCTATCTTGATCGTCCTTAAGCATTAAGCCCAAAAACTTGTCATTTTCATTACGGAATGCTCTAATTATCAGATAATCGTTTGACGAAGAAATAAAATAAAACAGATCATTACCGTCAGCACAACCCCAACTAGTATTACACCCAGCGCCAAGAGAAAAGAGGTGTAACCCTCTACTTAAGGGGCCGTATGCTTTAGATAAACCGTAGCGCGAGTAGTCATTGGGTTCATTGTCATTTTCTACGGCAGGCGTAGGAGTACTGGCCACAACCGTTGGTGAAGGCATCAGATTTTGGACACAACAAACATAACTGGTGTTAGAGCAAGCATACATGCCTCTGGGTGCTGGAGAGTAAGGTGATGAGCAAGTTTTGGCACAAAAACCCGGACAACGGATGCCAGCAGCATTTGATCTTTGGTCTTGAGACTTAGTAGAAGCAAAAAGCATCGCTCCGACAGAGATAACTGCCAAAAGCACCAAAACGACAAAACCAACTAAGACCTTGGTGTGCTTTTTGGTAGAAAAAGATTTGGATTTTAAGTTTGATGGTTCAGAGCTGATTGGCAAGTTGAGTTCTGGATCAGTGGTTGTTAAGTTAGAGCTGTCTGTAGGCATAAAGTTTTGGTTCATAACTATATGATAGGTTAATTTTTAACCAGCGGTCAATTATCACAATATAGAGCAATATAGAGCAATATAGAGCAATATAGAGCAATATGAGTGTCTGTCTTATCTAGTTCATTTTTGAGGTGGTATACTCTGGAGTATGAGTGGATATAAAAGTATTTTGAGAGTTTTGAGTTTGGTGGCCGGTTTTGGGTTGGGTTTGACGATTGGTTGCGGGCCAGTTTCTGCCATTGAGGTAGAAAAAATTGGCGTTCATGTCCTATCCCCTGCCGAGTTTGGTCAGGCCAAAACCATGTTGACTGCTCACCAGTCTAATGACCGCTACCAGTACGTAACTTTGCCCATCAGCATCAGCGCTCCATTCAGTTGTGACAGTGTGCGCCAGACTTTAAATCAAGCCAAACAGAATCGACTAATACCTCTGGTGCGTTTGACTACTGAATTTACCGATCAAAGCTGGCAAATTCCTACCAAAAGAGAAATAGTGGAAGCCGTCGATTGTTTGGCCCAAGCCGAGTGGCCTACCGACCAACGACACTTGATCGTTTTTAACGAGGTTAATCACGCTCCAGAGTGGGGTGGTCGACTCGATCCGGCAGGGTATGCCAAAACTCTCCAATTTGTGTCTGACTGGGCCCATACTTCAAACTCTCAATTTATAGTTATGCCGGCGGCTCTTGACCTGGCAGCGCCAAACGGTACCACCACTAGAGATGCTTTTGATTATCTTTCTGCTATGTATAAAGCTAAACCGGAAATTTTTGACCAAATTGATGCCTGGAACTCTCATTCCTACCCCAATCCGGGTTTTGTGGGTCGACCGCAAGATACTGGCCGGACTAGTTTACGTGGTTATCAACATGAACTGGCTTTTTTGACCAAACTGGGCGTGGCCAAAAATCTGCCGGTTTACATCACCGAGACTGGTTGGCGGGCTACTCGCTCTAATGTAGGCAAGTTGGCTGATTACTATCAGTACGCCAGTCGCTACGTCTGGTCTGATCCTAGAGTGGTGGCGGTTACTCCTTTTATCTTGCGTGGTTCACCCGGGCCTTTTGCCGAGTTTAGTTTTCTGGTGGATGATCAACCCACAGTTCATTACACCGCGATCCAAAAAGCGATTGCTGATATGCGTGTGTTTAACCGTCAGGTAGCTTGGAATGCTGGTTTCAAAACCAACCAGAGTCAAAATAGGTGAGATTTCATCGTTGTGGGCGAGTTATAATCATCTCTAGTCAAAAGGATACACGCACTCATAGCTCAACTGGATAGAGCGCTTGTCTTCGGAACAAGAGGTTGGGGGTTCAAATCCCTCTGGGTGCACAAAAATACGACACCGTTCAAAAACGGTCACAAAATTGAAGATGAAAAAAGTGATATGTAGATTTATTGTTATCTTAAGATACAATACTTCATTGTTAATGAAAGAAAGCAGATCCTCACTTTTAACTGTATCGAAAAAAATTTATCCAATTGTTGATCTAGCCAAAATTTGGCCTTATCTGTGTTACGTAGCATTGATAATTTTACTAGTTTTGGGCACGCTACATCTTTTTAAAGCTGACTTGTATTATGACACCGACATCGCCCGCGACATGCTCTTGCTTGAAGATATGGTTAAACAGCAAAAGCTGTCTCTGATCGGTGGTAGAACCAGCGTACCCGGTGTTTTTCATGGCCCGCTTTACTACTGGATGGTTTTACCTGTTTTTGTTTTATCTGGTGGCAATCCAGTGGTTATCAGTTGGGTTTGGTTTGCGACTTATTTACTATTTATCGGGGCGTTTTATTACGTGGGCAAAAAAGTATTTGACCATAAAACGGCTTTGATAAGCACTACTTTACTCACCAGCGCTACCATCAGTTATGCCGATGGTTTTACCCATAGTGTGCTGGCCAATTTTTTGATCGTTCCTTTGATTTATTTAGTGTATCGCTACACTTTGTCAAATAAAGCCAGGTGGCTATTGGCAGCAGTGTTGATGACAGGATTTTTGATCCAGTTTCAGATGGCATTTGGGGTGCCGGTTTTGGTTATAGTCGGTGGCTACACTGTTTATCATATTATTCGTCAGCGTAATTTTACCCATTTGCTACTGGGTTTATTACTCCTGATTCCCATCAGCACGTTTATTGTTTTTGATGTGCGGCACGATTTTATTCAGCTGAAATCTTTTTTGGACACTGCCACTGGTAGAACTATTTCTGGCAATTTCAGTCTCAATGGCTACTGGCCAGATCGCTGGGCTTCATTTATTGACGCTTTCAGGTTTTGGTCTGTTCCGCTTGAGGAGCTGCAAAACTTTGCCCAAATTTCTACCCTGATTTTATTGGCGTTTCTTATGTACCGCAATTTCAAAGCAGGCAGTAAATCAAATACTTTTATCACTCTAGCGACATTGATTATCTTCGGTTTCTGGATTGTGACGGGTCCATTTAAGGGTAATGTCTGGCCGCAATACTACCGCACTTTATTGCCTATCGTTATTCTGGGTGTTACCTATGTGATGACTCGTTACTTGCCCAAAACATTGTATCTATCTGCCCTGTTAATTGTGATCGGCAGTAATACCTTTTTTGCTACCAGGTATGGCATAAATTATTTTAGATCTTCAGCGACTGCTGATGAAATTCACTGGAAGTTCTATCGCCAAATGGCGAGTGATATTTGGGCCAATAGTAATGGTCAACAGTTTGGTTACTATGTTTTTACGCCAGACCAATATGGTTATCAAGCCAAGTACGCCATGAGATATTTTTCCAAAACCCATTCAGCCCCAGCTATTTCATACCAAAAGCAACCCCTGACTTACTTGATAGAAGCGCCTTATTGGGATGACAACAAATTTTTAAACAAGGAATCTTGGAAAAACCATAAAGTCAGAATTCCCAGAGGAGCAGATGGTTCTTGGACTTATCGCAATTCTTCTGGTATCGATACTTATGCCATCATGAGATTTGACTTAACCGATGAAGAAGTCAAAGTTCCTTCCGAGCCGACTTTACTTGATGGCATACATTTTCGGTAATAAACGCGCGTGTCTTATCTCAAAACACTGTTTGTGTTTGTTCTGTTCAGCCGACTTGCCGGACAGGAATTAAGTTATAATAACCTGGTTGATTTGACAAAAAAGTTGAGTGGTTAAAAAGGGCCAGTAGCTCAGTCGGTTAGAGCAGTTGCCTCTTAAGCAACGTGTCGTGGGTTCGAGTCCCACCTGGCTCACTAAGTCAAGTAAATAACCCGTATTTATGTGTAAAGGTTTTTGTTGTAAACTAACTAAACTGATATGGATGAAGTTAACGCTGATACATCTACACCAATAAACAGCGAACCTACAAAAGAAGTAGTGCCGTCAAAAAGTTCTCCGAGAAAAGTTTTGCCTTATGCAATCATTTCTGTTTTGGTTGTCTTTTTTCTGGGAGTTATTTACTTTAGTTTCATTCCAACTAAGAATTTAACCGAAAACTTAAATGAAAATATTCCCTCACAAAATAGAAACCAAGAACTTTCGAATTCAAACGTTTCTTCGTTAACAAACGACAACGCGGGGGAATCGTTATCATCTTTTCAAGCATTTCTGAAGCAAAATTGTAATAGTAAACAAGTCGAGTACGGAATTACATATAATGTTGCACTTGATAAAACTCCATTTGTACTGTCAGAGAAAACAAAAAATAATTATCTCATTACTGATCAAATTGGGTGTTTTTTTTCTACAGATTCTTCATCTGTAGAAAGCGGAAAAGGTTATTTATTTGTGTCAAAGTCAAGAGACAAAAATAATGTTGCTTTGAACAAAAGCGAGTTAAAGTTGGGAGATATCAATTCTGCAGCATTTGGTTTCGAAGCACATTTCCTTAATTATGACAAAGAGATCGAAGAGAATAAGCAAACCCTAATTTATGATAAAGATGGTATTAAGATAGTCGCGCGTGGTATTTTCGCTGGTCCTTATTGTCCAAACGATCAAAACTTTTGGTTTGAATTGATAGCTTTTAAGAACCTTGGTGATTACCGCGCTTCAGTTTTTTCTGATTATCTTATGGTTAAAAATCCAAAACTTGATAAATTAATTCAGCAATACGGCAAGCCGGTTGTAGAGAATGATTTAAACGAAGCAAGTTATGAAATATGTGGTGATGCGGAAGAATATGAGAGAGCGGTTTTGAATACCTTTCTCCCTAGTTATGAACAGGCTGACTTGGATTTAAAATTGTTAATGAGCGAAATGATAAATGATTTACAACAAACTACATTAAGATAAAGCGAACTCATTGCAAAATTTAGTTGATAAAGAAATTCTTCGAACCGAAGGCTTGGATTTTGCGATTCAAGTCAAAGCCAAAGCCGGAAAAGAGTTTGTACCGCAAGAATCCACCCAAACAGTGACTATTTCAGAAGTGCAGGCAGCTGTCAGTCAAGATTTTGTTTTTTGTGGTAAGTGAGAAATAAACGTCACAAGTCAGTTGAGGGACCATGTTTTGGCAGCGATATATACCTTTTTGAGGGTTGAAATTACTTGGCAAAAATACCAATTTGGACAGATTAAATTTGTATTCATGGATCAAAGTTTTTTATGTAAGTAACAGATGTAGATAATATTTCATACTCAATCTGATACACACCTATTACTACACAGTGGTATACTACTGACTCAAGATGGACATTAAGTTGTACCCGGCCGTTGACAAAGCAGTCAGTTTTTTTAATTTGCGCAAGCTGGCTCGCCGAGCGGTCCCCCACCACGAGAGCCAATTTTTAAATCCTTTTATCACTATCGCCCGCGAACCAGGTAGTGGTGGCGCGCCCATCGCTCAAGTAGTGGCTGAAAAGTTAGGCTTTGAACTGATTGACAAGCAGTTGGTGACTGATGTGGCTAGGGCTACCCGCCACCGGAGAACCGTCATCAAACAACTAGACGAAAAAACCAGAGGTAAGATTCAGGACATGGTAGAGTCAGTGCTTAACCCAGAATATGTCAATGACGAGGAGTTTATCTCCGAGCTTTTTACCACGATTTTAACTTATGCCCATCAGGGACAAGTGGTGATTTTGGGTAGAGGTGCCAACTTCATTACGCCTTTTGCCAAGGGTTTACACGTCAGTGTGACTGCCCCCTACCCCATCCGTATCCAAAGAGCTATGGAGTATGAAGGTCACAGTCGGGAAAAAGCTATCGAAGTTATCGCCACGGTCCAGAAAGAACGCGATGACTTTGTCCGTAAATATGTCAACAAAGATAGTCACAGGCGTAATTACTATGATTTGACTCTCAACACTGCTTACTTTGGGGTTGAGCAGTCGGCCAAGATCATTATCGAGGCCTTTAAGCAAAAATTTCCTCACATGGCGTGATAAAATATCTGGTGGATTGATTTTTGTGGCAAACCGGCCGAAGTGGCGGAATGGTAGACGCGCACGCTTCAGGAGCGTGTGGGAGCAATCCCATGGAGGTTCGACTCCTCTCTTCGGCACCGCTCTTTGACAAGTTTTTTGATTAAAATATGCTGGCCCAGGTGGTGAAATGGTATACACGTACGCTTGAGGTGCGTATGCCGCAAGGCGTGGAGGTTCAAGTCCTCTCCTGGGCACTGATTTTTAAAAACTAACATGGCCGCTTAGCTCAGTTGGTTAGAGCGACCGGTTTACATCCGGTAGGTCGCAGGTTCGAGCCCTGCAGTGGCCACACTGTCGTTTATAATAGATCGTCTAGCATGCCAAGCTAGCCAAGGTGGTCACGGCGCGAGTCTGAAAAACTTGAGATTGAGGTTCGACTCCTCAGCTTGGCACAAGATTTAGTTTTGTCGTGTAAAATACATGCAGATTGGTCTTTAACATAGTTTTATAGTCGCGGGAATAGCTCAGTTGGCTAGAGCGTCTCCTTGCCAAGGAGAAGGTCGCGGGTTCGAGTCCCGTTTCCCGCTCAAGTACAAACTTAACATTGGAATTTTTATGGCTTTAGATGACGAAAATGCCACCATTCTCATGCCAGAGCATCCAACACGTAATGGAAGTAAAATCAAGTAAATTAATAAAAATTGATGAATAAAACATTTATAGACAAACTAGCTTTTATCGAAATTGGAGATAGAAAAATTTTAGTCACTTTAAGTAGAGGTAAAGACACTTGGTACATTCCAGGTGGTAAAAGAGAACAAAACGAAACCGATTTAGAAGCACTGATGCGTGAAGTCAAAGAAGAACTTGACGTTGATGTTATTGCTGACTCCGTCAATCCATATGGTGTATTTGAAGCCCAAGCTCATGGTAAACCAGAAGGCACATTTGTCAGAATGACTTGTTATATGGCCTCTTATCACGGTGTACTCAAGCCCAGCGCAGAAATTGAAAAGTTGGACTGGTTTGCTCATAGCCAAAAGAATCAGTGTTCGCCGGTCGATGTTTTGATTTTTAACGACTTAAAGGCTAGGGGTCTGATTGATTAGCGTGAATAGTGTAAGGTTGATGCCAGATTGGACTGATAAAATCACCTTGTGAGCAAAATTCCACCAGTAGCAATTTTTCATGGCAAGCAAGTCAGGCGGCACTGGGATGATGAAAAGGAGTTGTGGTATTTTTCTGTAGTAGATGTAATAGCTATTTTAACCGACAGCAGTAATCCGAATGCTAAAATGTTGAAACTAGCTGGTCATAATTAGATTTTATTTCTGGTTTTAAAACATGCCTTACAATCACTTAACTGCAGCCGAACAAAACATCATTGAAAATAAAGGTACCGAAGCACCTTTTTCTGGTGAATACGATGAGTTTTATCAAGAAGGCACGTTTATTTGTCGTCGTTGTAACGCTCCCCTTTTCTCTTCCAAAGCCAAGTTTGATGCCGGCTGTGGCTGGCCGGCCTTTGACGCCAATTTTCCTGATGCCGTTACCCGCTTACCAGACCCCGATGGTCGCCGGGTAGAAATTCAGTGTAGTAACTGCCACGCTCATCTGGGTCATGTTTTCGAAGGCGAGAGTTTAACTGATAAAAACACCCGTCACTGTGTTAATTCACTATCTATCCGTTTCATTCCAGCCGGTCAAACTCTACCCCCAACTTTATCTAAGTCATAATCGACACCGATCAGATACATAACAAATACACTTTGCGTTTATATTTTCCTTGGTTATCATGACTCATGTCGCATGGAATTACCTCTCGCTTTATCTCTAGATGATGTGTTGTTAGTGCCGCAGTACTCTGAAATCAAATCCCGCCAGGATGTCGATGTTTCGACTCAAATTTCACCTCGGCTCAAACTGAAAATTCCTCTAGTTCCCACCAAGATGGACACAGTCACGGGTGTAGCTATGGCTGTCAAGATCAGTCAACTGGGCGGTATAGCTATTTTACCTAGATTTGAAAGTCCAGAAGAACAAGCCGTCAAAGTAGCAGAGGTTGTCAAAGCCAAACAAAGAGTTATGGCGGCTGTCGGTGTCAAACCTGGTTCAGTCCAACGCGCTGAATTACTGCTGAAAGCCGGTGCCAGCGCTATTGTGATCGATGTGGCCCATGGTCACATGTTGGCCACAATAGAGGTGACCAAAAAATTACGTCAAAAATACGGCGATAAGTTAACCTTAATTTCTGGTATAACCGCCACTTATGAATGTGCCAAAGATTTATACCAAGCAGGCGCTGATTGTGTCTTGGCTGGTATCGGTTCCAGTCCCATCTGTACTACCAGAATTCAGACCGGTTTTGGTCTGCCCAGCTTCACGTCTCTGGAACAAACTGCCCGAGCTGCCAGGGAGTGTAAAAAAACTTGTATGCCAGACTCTGGTATTAAAAATTCCGGTGATATTGTCAAAGCACTGGCCATAGGAGCTTGTGCGGTAATAGGAGGATATATTTTTGCCGGCACTGATGAGTGTCCCGGACCGATTGTGGAAGTCGGGGGCAAACGATATAAAAACTATAATGGCTCGGCTTCTGAAGTCGAAAAAGTCAAACAATACAATCATTACAAAGAAGACAAAAATAATCAGTACACGATTCATATAGAAGGTGTCCACGGTTTGGTCGAGTATAAAGGTTCGTTAGAGTCGGTGGTTAACAAACTACTGGCCGGAGTTAAGTCTGGTTTGGCTTATGGCGGAGCGCGCAATATCAAAGAGTTACAAAAAGACCCTCATTTCGTCCGTGTTACTCCAGCCTCAATCGCCGAAAGTAATGCGCATGGTATTTATACTCGTGTTGGGTAAGTAGATCTCAACTCAAACAATTTTTGAGCGATCAACTGTGATCTGACTGACTTTGAACCAATTAACCAGGTTTGATACAATACAGACCGGCTCTTTGCCCCGTGGTCTAATGGCAGGACAGCAGCCTTTGAAGCTGTTTATCTAGGTTCGAATCCTAGCGGGGCATCAGGCATCTTAATCAAGGACGAAGTGTGTTGGACTTAAAATTAGGTCATTAAGTTCAAGACTTGTCATGATTCGGTAAGGTATTCTGGCACGACACAGCAAAGTACAAACAAATTCTAAACACACTAATAATTCAGGGTTTGCCTTATCAGACTCATCGACTATAAGAATAAAAAAAGCGTCATTATAAAAAAGTCGCAACTGATGTTCACTTTGACCTCTCTTATATCCTTGGAGCCACAACGTCAAACCAGTATATCCCAGATCATCGTATTTTGATCCTGATACTTTTTGGGCATAGTGTGGCCCGCGATATTCTCCATAAGCACAACAAAAAGTGAGGTTCTTACCCTTTTCACAACTGATGGTCATTTTTATATTATAGGATAAACTATTAATACCTGCAATCCAGGAAAAATCAATTTTATCCTATGTGTTTTTATTGAATATAAATCCTGCTATATTTAAACTATGCGCATATTAAGTTTAAAACATAAAAAACGAACCATTGACCCCAGCTTAATTAAATCAGCTGTTTTTGGCGCCAATGACGGTATCATCACCACTTTTGCCGTAGTAGCCGGTGTGGCCGGGGCTGAACTGGCTTCCAGAATAGTGTTGATTATGGGTTTGGCCAATCTGGTCGCCGATGGTTTGGCTATGGGTTTGGGTGATTATGTGGGGGAAAAATCTAAGCGTGATGCTAAGGATTATCACGATGACGGTTATCATGAACCGGCTTGGTATAGTGGCCTGATCACTTTCGCCTCTTTTGCCGTAGCCGGAATTTTTCCTCTAGTCCCCTACTTATTGGCTGCCAATAGCTGGCAAGTACCTGGCGTCTCTACTTTTGAGTTCTCTATTCTATTTACCGCTGGTTCATTATTTTGTGTCGGGGCTCTGCGCACACACTTTGGTAAAGTTTCCTGGTGGCGGGGTGGCTTGCAGATGTTACTGATCGGCACCATCGCTGCTAGCGCCGCTTACTTTTTGGGCCGGTTGGCGCATGACGTGTTTTAGTGAATATCCAAGATTTCTCTGAATTTATCCATTCTTGTTTGGTTTATCCAGCCCAAGCCACCTGGTCGAGGGGTACTCCACATCGGCAATAATTCCGCTTCATAACCTTGTTGACGTAGACCCTTCAGAGCAATAACGTCATTTAAAGCACTGAGCAACCAGTCTTTATGCTGGACGAGGGCAATTTCTGAATAATAAGTAGTTAAAATTCTTTCTATACCGTGGCAAATAGTAAAATCCAGATCAATGTCTGGAGTGGTGGCATTTCTAGTGAACCCCCAGATAACATCATCGGATTGGGGATCACCATCAGTTGGTTGCCAATTAGGATTTGCTTGTTTGATGGTCCAAGCATTTTTCATCATGTCTGTCAAACGACTTAAACCACTTTGGTTGTGAGAATTGTCCAGGTCACCAATTTGTCGGATCTGTGTCAAAACAGTATCTTTTTGATCACCAAACACTTCAAGAAACCGATCGGCTCCTCGATTCCAATTAAACTCCTCATTAACCCGCTTGATAATATCTATTTCTTCTGGGGTCAGGTTAAATAGATCTTTGATAATGGCATAGTACTGGTAAAACTTATGAAAAATCAGTTCCGGTTGTTGCTCTGCCACCTCGATTGAATCTTGCAACGGTTCAATTGTTTCTCCGCTTAAATCTTTAAACGTGGCAGTATTTTCTCTGGTTTTTTCCAAAACAAAGCGCTTCATATTTGACAGTCGGATTTTTTTAAATCTGGATAAGTTAAATTTGTCACAATTTTTATTTAGTTCTTTTGATTAGGTACATAACGTGTTTTAACCATTTTCCTAGCCAAAAAATGATTGATTTGACCGATCAATTCCGGTCCCTCAAACACCATACCCGTGATGAGTTGGATCAAGTCCGCACCCAGCTCAATTTTGGTCGCTGCATCTTCTGGTGAAAAGATTCCGCCTGTGCCTACGATAATGAAACGTAGCGGATAGTGTTTTTTGGTTAGGGCAATCAAAGCATTGGAGCGTTCCCAAGTCGGTTTGCCACTGGCGTTGCCTTTTTGATTTTTCCAAACCTGACGGTCTTTTGATGTTAATGCTTGATTATTTTTATCTTT
>CAZIBX010000018.1:0-12805 GCA_964537615.1 uncultured Pseudomonadales bacterium | reverse complement strand
ATAAAACAGTCCTTCTTTTTGATCAGAACGCAAAAAAGCAAAGTAGCGCAAGTGAACCAAATTCAGCAAAGTAGCGGAAAAAGCAGTCGGCAGTAAATACTTATTCATAGATACCAGTTGAGGAATTTGGGCTGGATCGATGTCGCTAGGTGGTTCCCACAGTGTGCCGGACTGATTAACCTTGGGCAGGGTCAAGTCAGCACTGACTCGACGAAAACGTCTCAATAAAAGATAAAAAATCCAGGTGGTGGGTATAAAAATCAGCCAGCCCAGAGTATTGATGGCTTTGACTTTATTTTGTTTGGCTTTTTCTGCCTTGATGGTGGCGTCAATGAAAGATTGTTCTTGAGAGATGATTTCCTGGGCACTACTGGAACCGGTCGCCCCCGACTTAAATAAACTCCGATCAAGTATGACCCGACCCTCAAAAAAAGTGCCAGGTGTCAAAGACGAATCATAAGTGAAAGTAACTAGCTCGTCACTGACTATAGATACAGTGGCTTGCAGTGGGCCGTGCAACCAAGCCCGAATTAACTCCGGATCTTTCAGCTTGGGTATTTGTAAGTTAATCTGGATCGGCCCCTGACTGATATCCCACTCGTCACCCACAAACTGCCAGTAAACTTCGGCTGTGTCTGGGTGAAGGGTAACGGCGTTACGGACAGTATAGGATAAAGTAAAAGCTTTATTTTCTGACTCGGCCCGGTAAAACCACTTGATGTACTGTCTGTTGCCTTCATCCCGCACATAAAATGTGCCTTCCGGTCGCAACTCGTCAGCTTGAACTGATTCCCGCAGTGATAGCGGGCGGTAACAGGTATTGGCCTCACAGACTTTGAAATTGGCCAAGTTATATGACTCTGTTCTGCCCGGCAATTTGCTTTGATCAGGATCAGTGTTGATGTATTGGTAAGCAAAAGTATATGAGCCATCAAAACGATAAGTCCTCTGTTCACTCACCTGCATCGAGCCGTCTGGATTGAGTTTGGCGTCGATTACTACGGGAGTAATCTGATAAGATTTGGCCTGAACTTGAGACGTGAATGCTAGACACAAAACTAAAGCAAAAAACACCAGGCGCATGATTTTGTTCCACAGCCACATGCCGATAGTATACTCTTGAATGAAAAATTACCCATAATGAATCGTGGACTCCAAAACAATGTTGTGGCCTGTTTGGTTGATAATAAATAGTTGACTTTGAATTTCTTGAGCTAATTGGCCAAGTTTGTATACGACACCATAGTGTTGAACTTGAGCATGGGAAAGATCTGTAATTTTTCTGATAAAAAAACGGCCGCGATAATTTTTAGCAATCGTAACTTCAAACTGACCCAGTCTGGCCGTGGCACTGGTTTTAGAATTTTTGGTATCTGTTAGTTGCTTAACCAGATCACAAACCATTTCTGGTACAGCATAATAATGCTTGACTTCTGGGAAAGTTATGACCTCTGGAGAATTGGTTGTATTCACACCAGCACTTAACACCTCTACTCCACCTAGTGACAAGGGTTCAACTTTCTAGACAGGCACTCAAATTTATCTGACGATAAATCAACTCCACCATATATCCAAAACACCCACTAGTCAACATCACATCACAGTTAAAAAACCACGATCAAAATTCTAGTACTAGCAAAGCTCGCTATCGATATAGTATAAAGTGTTTTGGTAAACCGATTTAAAAATTATGTCCAAATCTCATCTTCTTTATTTAACAGTCTGGTTAATCATAGTAATGTTAATTTCCCCGATTTCTGCCCTGGCGGTGGAAGAACAGATCACCCATGGCCAACGTCTCCCGATTAAAGCTCAAGAAACTAGGAGACAAGAGTCAGAAGACAAAAAAGTTGAGTTTTGTAACCGAGCCAATGCCGGCTTAACTGAACGCCTGAATAAATTTGCAGCCAACCAAACCTTGATGATGAAGTTCTACAGTCAGATTCAGACTGCTCTGCAAACTTTAATCACCAACCGACAAACCAAAGGTGAAAGCACCACCGAGTTAAAGTCCTATCAAACCCAGCTAGACACCAAGATCTCGGCCTTAGCCACAGCCACTACAACCTACCAGCAAGCTCTGGCCCAACTTCAAACTATAAACTGCACCCAGGATCGTGAGGCATTTGGCACTGCTTTACGAGCCAGCAATCAAGCCATGCAGGCACTTAACCGCACCAGACAGGATTTACACACTTTCGTCAGAACCAAACTCTATCCGGTTGTCAATAAAATGCGACTGCGGAGTTTGACTCCAACTGCCAGACAAGGAGATAGTTTATGAAAAACTACTACACCAAACTTACTACTGCCGGGTTGATGATCATGGTTCTAGTCAGTGCCGGACTTTTGCTGACCGGCTGTAGTGTGCTGGATGCACTCAAAAAACAAATGCCCGGCCAAACTACATCAGAAGAAACGATGCCATACAGCACAGACGATCAACAACCCGCTGATGAAGAAATGGTGTATCCAGAGACTCAAGATTATGGTGTGATGGACGACACATCAGATGATCCGGCCGATACCATTGATCAGGCCCTACAAAACTTGGATACTTTACCGACTGAAGTTATGATTAATGAGCAGTAAATCGAGCAACAATCGCAATTTCTCTACTAGTAGTCGGTTGGTTCTTGGTGATAACATTGAGCTATATGTCTGATGTAAATCAGTTACAAACCAGTTCTACCAACTTGCCACCAACATCAGACACACCCACTCCTACTGATCAAACCACATCGCCTCGTTTCAACTGGAAACAACGCCTACTAGCCATCAACAAAAAACAACTTACTCTGCTGATATTGAGTTCAGTGGTACTGATTTTTGGTGGGGTAATGGCCTGGCAATACTTCGAACGATCAAATACCACTCCAAATCAAGTATTTAACCGTCTACCAGACCAAGTGGTTTTTGAACTTAAAGCTGATAAAACCCAGACCGGTGGAATTGATCCCCAGACTACTTTCACTCTGACTAGTTCTAAAAACTTTACCGTTGAAGAAGTTGAGTCGGCCCTTCACGTCGTACCAAACGTTGATATGGCGGTGAAGCGTAAATCCCCCACAGAATTTGTGCTAACTCCTCAACTACCTCTGGTTGAAAATACCGGCTATAAGTTTGAATTGACACAGGTTTCCGCCGACCAGACTCTACCTCATGTTTTGGGGCGGTTTAAATTCCAAACTGACGGCAACTTTCATCTAGTCAGTAACACTCCGCGCAATAAATCCACCAACGTAGAACTTAACACGGCTATAGAGTTAATTTTTAGTCATGAAGAGTTTGAACAAATAGAAAACAATATCTCGATTGAACCACCCGTTGCAGGTAAGTGGGAGAAACGTTTTAACTCGGCGTTTTTTCTACCTGACAAACTGACGCCCAAAACCATCTACACCATCAAGATCAACAAGAACCTGGGTCTGAAAAACTCCCCCAAAAAACTAGAAGAAGATAAAGTGATTAAGTTTGAAACCGGCGTAGAGAGTTCTAACGACAACAACTATTATATGAGTCTGGGTTTAAGCAGTTTGTGGGAAGAAGTTTCGCCTCAAACCGCCCCTATTTTGACATCTTATTCTAGTGAAAACTCTGGTTCACAAGAACTAGAAGTGGTAGTTTATAAGTTTAGTAACCCAGATGAATTTGCCAAACAATGGTTTAAAACCCAAAATCAACTAGATTGGACAGTCTATCAGGGTGTCAACCAACCAGATTTGAGTAATGCACCAGAGTTTCGCCGATTAAATATTCCCTTTGTTTACGATCAAGCCAGTTACCGTTCCTTCGCCATCTTCCCCGAGCCACTGCCAGAAGGCCAGTATGTTCTGGCTGTTTCCCGACCAAGTTCTGATGAAAAAACTTACGTTTGGTATCAGGTGACACCATTGGCGGCCTACACTTCTATCGCTAGCGTTAACACTCTGGTTTGGGTTCAAAGTATCACCGACAATAAACCTGTGGTGGCCGCCCAGATTGAGATGGGTAGTGGCGAAAAACTAAATCCCACTGATGAAAATGGCTTGAGTTTGAGCAACACACCCGTATCACTGATCAAAAAGTCAGATCCTGAATCCGGTTATTATTTGAAATCCAACCACACCGTCAATACCCAACTGATCAAGGTGCGTAGTGGTAATCAGGTTTTATTTATACCTACCGATCCTACAGCCAATGGCTACTGGGGTTCTTATGAGTCGTATAACAAAAAAGTTAGCTTGGGCGATAAGTACTGGAAGTACATCAATACTGACAAACCGGTTTATAAAATCCATGACCGACTCAACTTCTGGGGAGTGTTGCGACCACGTACTGGCACCAACATCAAGGATCTAAAAGAGGTTTATGCCACCTTAACCGGATTTGACGGTTACAAACAAACTGATTACACCCCCAAGACACCAGTCAGTATTGATAAAAACGGGATTTTACGAGGCACAATAACCATTCCCGCCGTCAGTGCGAGTACCTACTCTTTGAACATAACCGATCCACAGACATCAGAAACACTACTGTCTATTTATGTTCCTGTGGAGTCATATACCAAGCCGGCCTATTCTATTGGACTGGTTTCAGATAAAACTGCCATCGTTGTTGGCGAAAAAGTTAAGTTGTCAGGCACAACTCAATTCTATGACAATACACCCCTGGTTAAACTTGATTTAGTTCACTCTGTTTGTGATAGTAAAAATACCTCGGCAGAAGAGGGACCCAATATTACCTCTGATATCGCTGGACGGTTTAATTTTGAGATCAAACCAGAACTAGATAAGTATAACTATGATCAAGATAGCGGTGTTCATAGTTTCTGGCCGGATAACTGCAGTGTCGTAGTTAAACCCAAAACCGGTGTCGAAGGTGATGTGAGTGGTAGTCTAAATGTCAAAATCTTTCCCAATCGTTACACAGTAGAAAAAATTACCAACGAAACAGATGGGGGCAAAAAACTGACTTGGCGATTATTTAATCTAGATCTGAATAAAAAAATCAGCCAGCTGTACGCTGATCCGACAGAATACAAGGGTGAATTGGCTCGGGGAGTGACTATTAATTACAAAATTTATAACCAAGTTATCGACAAAAAAGAAAACGGCACTTACTACGATCCCATCGCCAAGACGACTCAAAAACGCTATCAGTACTCCACCAGAAAAGTCGAGTTAAACACCGGTTCTGGTGTGACTGATGACAAGGGTGAAGTGACTATTGAAGTAAATCCTAGCAAACAAGAGACATACTTAGTCTACATGACGATAACGGATCCAGAGGGCAGACAAGCTCAAGACACAACTTATATTTGGGGTGGTGGTGGTTGGGCCGAGTATGACCCTGATCAAAGTTTATCGCTCAACGTAATTCATGACGGTCAAACTGCGACTGAAACTCAAAACTATCCATACAGATTCAAACTCAACGAAACAGCAAAAGTTTATCTTGAACGAGGTGACCAAGCATTGACGGAAAGTACTCAAGGTCGGTTTTTACTTCGCACCGCTTTCTTGGGAACACAAAAAGCCAATATCAGTCAGGGTTTTAGTCAAAACTTCACTTTGTCAGAAGATATCGCCCCAAATCTCAATGTCAAAGGCGTTTGGTTTGCCGGTCAACGTTTTGAGGAAACCTGGCCTGTCACTTTCACTCTCGACACCAATCCTTTTAAACTCAATTTATCTCTTAGCCCAGCCAAAAAACAATACAAACCAGGTGATCATGCTCAAGTTGATCTACAAGTCAAAACTGCCAGTGGCGATAATAAAAGTGGTATTTTTACTCTGGCAGTGATTGATAAAGCCCTATTGGCCCTGCGCCAATACACCAATGATATTTTAAGTTCTCTCTACACCACCCTGCCGTCTGGTGTGATGACTTCTTATAGTACTCATAAACTAGCTAAACCAGGCGCTGAAGGCGGTGGTGGTTGTTTTGTAGCAGGTACCAGTATTACTCTGTCTGACGGCAGTACTAAACCGATCGAAAAAATTAAGTCAGGCGATTATGTTATGTCTCGGTCTGGACTCGGACAAACCAATACAGTAGCTCAAGTCATCAGCACTTATCACACTACCGGTAGAGAGTATCTGGTCGTGAATGAAACTATGAAAGTTACCCCAGAACATATTTTGCTGATTAACGGCCAGTGGCGTATAGCTGAAACTATGCGTATAGGCGAGTTTTTGCTAGACGAAAAAGGTAAGTTTGTACCTATCTTCAGCATAGAGAGAAGATTTGACCAAGTGCCGATTTATAATCTGACGATTGATAAAACTCAAACTTACTTTGCTGATGGCTATCTAGTGCATAACCAAAAAGGTGACAGGCGAGTATTTAAAGATGTAGCTTTCTTTGGCCCCATCGAGGTAGGCAACAACGGCCAAGGCAGTACCAGATTCAAACTACCTGATGACTTGACTACTTGGGCCATTTTTGGCGAGGGTTTGGTGCCAGAATCACTACCTCAAGCTGGTAGTGGCACCAGCGAGCTAGTGGTTTCCCAACCCCTAGCAGTTCATGTCACTCTGGCTAGTGATTATTTGCCTGGTGATGAACCACAGCTGACTATCCGGGCTTATGGATTGGAGTTGAAAGAAAACGATCCGGTATCGTTTAGTATCACTGCCCCTTCATTGGATCTGACCACAGCTCAAAACATCGAAGGTAAGGCCTACCAACCCATACTCTTCCAGCTCCCCAAGCTCAAACCAGGCAAGCACGAGTTAATTGTTACCGCCAAAACCAAAACTTTCACTGATAAATTAACCAGAACCATTCTGGTCAAAGAGTCGGATTTAAGCCGGACAGAGACTCGAGCCATGACCTTATCTCCTGGACAAACTTTGGACTGGCCAGAAGTAAAGGAAGTGATTGAAACAGTTTTTACCGATACTGGCAGATCTCTGGCTTTGGAGCTTTTGACCAAAAATCAGTACTCCTGGCATGACCGGTTAGATAGCCGATTGGCTAGATATCTAGGTTATACCTGGCTGGAATCCAGTCAAAATAAAAACGTTGCACCAGATTTTATCGGGTTATATCAGTATGAAGATGGACTTTCATTACTGCAAAAAAGTAGCCAGGACCCATACTACAGCTGGTTGGTCAGTTTAACGGCACCAGAGTTATTTGATCAAAACAAACTACGTCAGTATTTTCAATCTCTGCTATCTAAACCCGATTCTACCCAAACTGAAAAAGTGCAAGCACTGGGTGGATTACTGGTTCTGGGAGCACCAGTTCAAGTTCAGTTTGATGAGCTGAAAAACCAAACTAAGCTAGATAACACCGATTTGTTATATGCCGGTTTAAGTGCTCACGCTGTAGGAAATCAGGTTTT
Organism: uncultured Pseudomonadales bacterium; assembly: GCA_964537615.1. Taxonomy (GTDB): domain Bacteria; phylum Patescibacteriota; class Microgenomatia; order UBA1400; family PJMF01; genus CAZIBX01. The sequence goes on along the minus strand of CAZIBX010000018.1, from coordinate 5,469 downwards.
GGCTAAACACTTTTTTGATCAACTTCAAGATGAAGGTATCGCTTCTGATTTGGGCAACTTGTTGTCTGATTCAGCCAAAGGTGAAGGGGCGCGTCGGGCATGGTTGCGAGCTGGCCTAGCACTGGCAGTCAGATCTGATCAGACTACCAAATTGGTAGAAAATGCCAAACGTACTCACACCGATACAACTCTGACTGTATTAGAAGAAACGCTTGTGGCCAAGATTGGGCTTGAAGCCCAACCCATAGCTTCCAGTCTGGATGTAGAGATCAGAGGTGAGAAAAAAACCCTGAATTTTGACGGTCTTACACCCCGTCAAACATTTATGTTACAGCCAGAAGAGCTCAAATCGGTGAAAATTAACCGCGTCGACGGCCCAGTGGCCGTGTTACTCACTACTCATACTCCCATTAGCACCCATGTTTCCAACCCCCAACTATCAATTAAAAAGTTCATCAACAATGCAGATGTAGCCAACAGCTCAATCAGAATTAAAGAGGGAGATGTTGTCAAAGTATCTATCAGTTTCAGCTCGCAACTGGCAAACAACAATCAATGTTTGCAAATTACTGATTACTTACCAGCTGGATTGATGCCTATCATTAATTACTACGCCAATAGTTATGACTTTCAATCAGCTGATGTTTATTATCCTTATGAAATAGATGGTCGCAAAATCAGTTTCTGCTCATGGAACAAAAACAGTGGCACTATCAGTTATCCGGCCAGAGTTTTGTCAGCTGGTCACTACACCACTACACCAGCGATAATTCAACTCGTCAGTAATCCTGGTATTTTTGCTACTTCTGCGCCTGGATCAGTGACTATCGAACCACTGGTGCCATAACCCATGAGATTAATTTTGTTAATAATTTTTGTCGGTAGCTGGTTGTTGTTGATGACTAACCAGACCCAAGCTCTGACTGCTTGTCCCGTCAAACCGTGGCCTCGTCGGTTGATAACTAGTCCAATCAGAGGATTGATTATCCCTCATCACCAAATCTCACAAGCAGTTTGGTCGCAGGCATTGATTCAATTGGCCAAACAAAAACCCTCGATCATCTACCTATTATCACCCAATCACTCTGATCATGGACCACTAGTGATGACCTCATCTTCCTTGTTGGGTACAAAAACTAATCGGGCTAAATACTTACCAAGTTATAATCAACTGCTGAAAATTAATTCCGTCTATGATAACCAACAATCAGTTATATTTGACCAGGGTGTTGCTGTACCCCTGATCGTCATGAAACAATACCTGCCTGATGTGCCGATCATTCCAATTATGTTACGCAAGCAAACTCCCGCAACTACTCTGCAAAACTTGAGTCGATACTTATCTCAAGCCGACAGTCAAGCTGTAATTTTGGCCTCACTAGATTTCAGTCATGATCTTCAGGTTGCCAAAGCCCAACAAGCCGATCAAATTACCATGGGACTAATTCAAAAACATTTGTGGTCAGAAACTATGTACTTAAGCAGCGACTATGTAGACGGACCAACTGCTTTAACAACACTGGGTCTGACCATGGACCAGTGGCTAGCTCAACCTCAACTGATTTGGCAAGGTCACGCCGGTCAATTTTTAAGCGACTGTTTGGGACCGACCACGACGTATCAAGTCTGGACCTTCATTTAATAGAGCAGTTAAAACCATAATGTCGCTGATGATTTGAAGAAGGGGCAAAAAATACCAGCTGGATTTGGCTGATTTGATATTTTTGACCACCGACCAGGTAGTGTAAATCAGTAGAGAAATAATTAAAAAAAATAAAACTATCGTGATATTAGTTTCAGCTATCAGTACCAAGGCGGCCAGAACAGCTAGAACATAGCGCAGTAAAATCAAAATAACTTTGGGCCGGATGTGACCAGCGCGCAGATCATACTTGGTTTGCTGATAAATCATGTAACCAAAATCCAGTAAGTTTTTACGTGGGTACCACCCCACGACAGCTTGGGGGTTAAAAGCAACTAGTTTTTGATTCAACTTAAGTGATAATTTGGCAATTCTTTTGGCTAAATCATAATCTTCGCTGACTGCTAAATTTTCATCAAAACCATGTAGCTGTTGAAAAAGTTTTTTGTCTATCAACATCGACCGACTGGCCGGTAAAAAATTATCAGATTTAAGTTGGTGAGGCATGACCAAACTGTACGGCAACATAGCTTGTTGTAAATTGTTTTGAGACAAACCGTAGTAGTAACCGGCTACAACTGGACAGTTGGTTTGGATATAAGTTTGAACCAACTCATATAACCAATTACTGTCAGGTAAACAACCCAAGTCAGTGAAAGCGATTAAATTATTTTTGGCTAGTGACACGCCGTAGTTGCGACCGGTGCTGATATTGCCTTTTTTAATTTTGACGATCGTGGATAGTGATAACTGCTTTTGATATTTTTTGATTAATGTCATCGATCCATCACTTGACCCTCCATCGATTAGTATCAATTCATCCGGTTTCAATTTTTGCTTATTGATGCAATTTAAAAATTCTGGCAAGAGTGGAGCTTCGTTGAAAAAAGTTACCACCAAACTTATTTTTAATCGGGAGTGAGCGGAGTTTTTCATGTCACTTGCCATAGCTTCAAGTATTGATTGGTCAGTTTCGACCAAGAATAACTTTTGGCCACTTTCATGCTCTGGAGTTGTAACTTCGTAAATAATTTTTTATCTGAAATTAAATCAATAATTTGATCGGTTAAATTGTCTGGATTTGATCCATAAATTAGTGAGTTAACTGCCGGATATGTTTCCAAATATCTTTTTTTGAGCTGATGTGAAAACAAACTGACTACTACTTTGCCAGCTGACTGGGCTTCAAACATAGATAAATATGAGTTAGCCAAAACCAAGTCAGAGTCGACTACATATCGATCGGTATTATTCACCCAACCTGTGACCGTACCGTACTTTTGGCAGTCTTTGGCCCAAGGCCCATCACCCACCCAAGTCATCTGATACTTAATTTTGTTGCTACGTAATTTTTTTAATAACTGACAGTAACCGGCTATGTCATTTTCTTGTGTCAGTCGACCCAAAAATACGATATTTAATTTGGCAGGATTAATTTTTTTGACAACTGGTTTTGGTGATTTTTTTACACCGCCGTATAAAACCATTGTCGGCCGATCCCAATAAAATTCCTGAATATAGTCACCGATATGCACTCTGGCTTGAGATAATTGGGAGTAAATGAAACGTTGCAGTTTGGCCTTCCAGTCCACCGGATATTGACCTTCCCAGCCGTGAAAAGTGATGTAAACTTTTTGAGCAAAAAATACATAGAGTGGCAATAACCACCAAAAAACATCGTGCACATGAATTACGTCGGCCTGCCGGAATAACCGCCATAATCGACCCACAGCTATCCAAGTTTTGATTTTGTCTGTATCGCGGCTGTCGGCCAGTCTGTAAATCTCAACACCATCCACCACTTCATAATCGGGTAACTTATCATCATGTTGTAGTGTAATCACAATTTTGCGCCAATTTTTGACCGGTAAATTATGTAGCAATTCAGCCACGTGTTTTTCTACACCGCCGATATGGGGTGAGTAATATTTGGTTAGGTGAAGTGTCGTCATAAATTATTTTTTGGCCAGAATGATGATATCGGTAAAACCGAAAATAAGACCACACACTTCATCCATCAGATGAAATATATTAACCAATGGTCCGCGAATAAACCGAATCAGAAAACCCATCCTGGTAGTAAAAAGTAAAGAGCGCAGTAAACTTTCCTTCTCCGACACTTGAACAATTTTAAACTTGGTTTGATGTAATAATTGGCTTAACTCTGTGACTGTATAACGCCGCAAGTGTCCGACTTGATGATCAAAGTTATCATACCAACCAGATCGATACATCCAGCTGTTAACTGAAGGTGTCGACAACAAAAAATAACCGCCTTTTTTCAAACTGCTATAAATGTCTTGCACAAACTTTTGATCACTGGCTATGTGTTCTATAACTTCGGTGGCGATAATTAAATCATAGTTGTTTTTCTGGACAGTCATTTTTTTAACCAAAAATAAAGTGTTGGATTTTTGATTGGCCAAAGCAGCTTGCCGAGCGATTTTGATCGCCCGAGTGGAAATATCAATGCCGGTGACTTGATCAGCTAACTGCGATAAGTACAAAGCCAAACTACCCACTCCGCAACCCACGTCCAAAATCGTCCCGGTGATGGCTGATTTTAAGTCAGATAGATGTAAGAAATCCAGGATATAAAAGTAGGTGAAGTTATGCCTGCCCATAATTTTGGTGTATGGAGAGTTTTTTTTATGATATCGGTTATAAAAAGTTGGCAAGTTCATGTCTGGGTCAGTCGTTTGATCTGTCTGGGTTTGTTGGCTAGTTGGTTTATTATAACTGGTGTATCGACTGTAGAAGCCAAAACTTTGGTATTTGAAGACGATTTTTCTCAAGGGTTAACCAAATGGCAACATGTCAGATCAAATCCAGAATACTGGACTATCAACTCCAATGGTCAAGTCCAAGCCGATGTGCCCTATCCATCGACTGTGGTAGAGCTAGTGCCTCAAGATTTGTACTGGGACAAAAATTGGCAAAATATTGAATTTAGCTTTGACTATTTTCCTTTGGCGGGTGGAGATAAAAACTTTGGTTTCGGTTATCAGGACAGTCAAAACTGGTACGAGATGCATTTTGTGGCCCAATCATACGAGCTGGTCAAAATCGTGGATGGTCAACAAGTTTGGAGTGTTTGGCATGGTGGCGGATTTGCAAATGGCAGTAAATATAAAATTAAAATTATCTTAGATCGGGGTCAAATTTCTCTGTTTATCAATGACGTATTAAGCTCGCAAGATATTGATCCTCATTTTGACCACGATTTTGGCAAAATTACCATCAAAGCCGGCACCGGTGCTGTCAGTCCCACCAGAGTGGCTTTTGACAATGTTCAAGTTTATGTACTCAATGACTTACCGCCACCACCATACGTTTTCAAACAGTCAGATCCGACTTGGGCGCAAAATGAGTATGACAGCGCTAGTGTCTGGGCATCAGACGATTTCAGTATCAAAAGATGGGGTTGTGCTTTGACCTCACTAGCCATGATTCTACGGTATCATCAAATCAATACTTTGCCTGATAACCAGGTACTGAATCCCGACACTCTCAATACCTGGCTATTAAACCAGCCCGATGGTTACTTCAAAGAAGGTCATCTCAACTGGCAAGCTGGGGTCCGATTGGCCAAAATTATGAACCAGAAAAACCAGACTACCAAACTGGAGTACAGCTATCTTGCAGGTGATCAAGTCCAAGCCGTTAATAATCACATCAGCCAAAATCGACCAGTTGTTGTGGCTATTCCTGGGCATTTCTTGCTGGCCGATGGTATAAAGGCCGATCAAACCGATTGGTATATCAGGGATCCAGCTTATAGTTATAGTTTATTTTCACAGCACCAAGTAGCCGCCAGTTCATTTCGG
>CAZIBX010000017.1:0-12918 GCA_964537615.1 uncultured Pseudomonadales bacterium | reverse complement strand
ATCTAAACTAGATGAAATTTTTAAAACAGTCAAAGTGGCTGTAGACTTCCGTTATTGGTTATCAAATCCAGACGACAATGATAATAGATTTCCTCATATTAAAATTAAATCAACAGCTGATTTATGGTGTGAAACTGACTCAGCTGCGTTATTTGAAATTTTATATCAGATGATGAAAAATTCATTGGGGATGGAAAAATATGGAGATGAGTTGCCAGAACTAGAAATTGCTGCAGCAGAAATTATGATTGAGGGCAATAAATATATTGCACTACGCATGATTGACAATGGTCCGGGTATTGCTTACCACCAAGTTTTAAGAGACATGCAAAAGCTGGATGGTAGTTCAAGGCAAATTAAAGATTCGTGGTATTCGCTTCAGTTAACTCTGGAAGAAATCACGCGATTTATGTTTTTGGTCGGACTAAGCGGTGAGCCGAGAAGTAGTTTTCATAAATCTGGTTTAGGTTTGGCTGAAGTGATGGACATACTGCATCACTTCCGGGCCACAATCTACGCCACAAATATTTCAGGAGCTGACCAAGCACATGGTGGAACAGGTGCTAAATTTTTGTTGGTCATGCCAAAAACTGGACAAGACAGGCCAGCCATTGAGGCGATGGGTGAGAGAATTCCTTACGAACTTTTGGGCGAGATCGACCAAATTTTAGACCAACTGCCAGAAAATTCTACTTAGTTCAATTTTCTCGCGTATTTTTATGCTATAATCACCTCGGTTTGATATGTTGGGCTCCGGGAACGTGGGCCCTTTTTATTATCAAGCCACAAGCATTGGGACTAAAAAAGCAAAAAAGGAAAATCTATGCACAAAACCGCTAGCTCTATGAACAGAAGTGAGTTTGCTCTGGCCATCGCCCAGATCGCAGCTGACCGTAATATCGAGGTTAGCACGATTATGGAAGGCATCAAGGCGGCTATGGTGTCTGCCTACCGCAAACAGTTTGGTCTTGATGAAGAGTGGTATTACTACGCTACACTAAATGAAGATACCGGCGAGAGCCAGATTTGGCGAGCACCGGTTTTGACCAGAGATGAAGAGACGCTAGAACCCATCACTTGGGACGAGAAAAAGTCAGAAGAAGTGACTCCGGCAGGTTTTGGTCGGATTGCCGCCCAGACTGCTAAGCAGGTGATTTTACAAAAAATCCGCGAATCAGAAAAAGAACAAATTTTGGCCGAGTATCAGAATAAACTGGGCGAGATCGTCACCGCTATGGTTCTGCGCATGGACGGCCGCAAAGTTGTGTTGGACATCGGTAAAGGTCAAGCCTTGATGCCACCAGAGGAACAGATGCGGGGTGAGTTTTATAAACTTAACAGCCGGATCAGTGTTTTGATCAAAGACATCCGTGAAACTCACAAGGGTCGAGCCGTTATCGTATCTCGAGCCGACAAACAGTTGGTGGTGCAGTTATTTGCCCGTGAGGTACCAGAAGTGGCCTCGGGTGCGGTAGAAGTGGCTTTGATCGCCAGAGAGGCCGGGGTGCGCACCAAGCTGGCTGTCCGCTCCACCCAGGAGGGAGTTGATCCGGTGGGAGCTTGTGTCGGTCAGCGTGGAGTCAGGGTACAGGAGGTTATCAGGGAGTTGAATCATGAAAAACTGGATATTATCCCTTACTCTGACAATCCGGTTTTGTTACTGCAAGGTGCTTTGGCACCGGCAGAAAATCTGAAAATCAAGCTGGATGAAGACAAAAAAACAGCTATTGTCACGGCTCCAGACGATCAGTTGTCGCTGTGTATCGGTCGGGGGGGTCAAAATGCCAGATTGGCCGCCAAGCTGACCGGTTATCACATCAAAGTTCAATCTTCTTCTGGTAAAACCGCATTACAAACTACCGGTCAAGAAGAATATGAGATCGACACCATCAAGGGTTTGGAATCAGAAACTAGAGTACTTTTGATCGAGCATAAACTGACTACCTTTGGTGATCTTTACCGCTTCCCCAAGTGGCAGGAGTTTGAAATCAGCGATAGTCAGAAAAAACTCTTAGCCAAAGCCGCCAAACAGGCCGAGGAAGAACAATCAGAAAGAGATGCTCAAGTGGCAGCTAGAGCAGTAGCAACTGCTCAAGCAGAAAAATCAGCTACAGCAGAGGATCAAGTAGTAGACTAGGATAAATACTATGGCGCTTACTCCCCGGCCACCGATTATCACCATCATGGGTCATGTTGACCATGGCAAAACTACTCTGCTGGATTATCTGCGCAAATCCAGAATTACTGCCGGTGAAGCCGGAGGTATTACTCAACACATCGGGGCTTATCAAGTGGAACACAAGGGTCGTAAGCTAACTTTTATCGATACCCCTGGCCATGCGGCTTTCAAAGCCATGCGGGAGCGGGGAGCCAAAGTGACTGACATCGTGATTTTGGTGGTGGCCGCCAACGACGGAGTTAAACCCCAAACCATTGAGTCCATCCGTCATATCAAAGAGGCCAAAGCGCCAGTTCTGGTGGCCATCAATAAAGTCGACTTGCCCAACGTTTATCCGGATGTAGTCAAGGGCGAGTTGACAGAGCATGACATCAAAGTTCAGGGTTTTGGTGGAGAGACAGAAGTGGTGGAAATCTCGGCTTTGAAAGGCACCGGTATAGATAAATTACTGGATACTTTACTAGCCATGACTGATCTGCAGGAAATTACAGCTGACGCTACAGCGCCACTGCAAGCTGTGGTGATAGAGGGTTTCAAAGACAGCCGGCGGGGGAGTGTGGCCAGTGTCATCGTCAAACAAGGTACCTTATCCACTCGCCAGACAGTTTATGTGGACGGTATAGAAGGTCGGGTCAGATCTTTGACTTCTGATCTTGGTCAACAACTGACTAGTGTCGGACCGGGTCAGCCAGCCGAAATTCTCGGTTTACCCAGTGTGCCGGCCGTAGGTAGCGTGATGACGGATCAACCGCCTACCGCGAGTTCAACTCCAGACACGAGCTCAAGTGAGAATCAAACCACAGAGTCTGATCCTGCTGTAGCCGATTACACTGCGCTTTTCTCTGACCAACCCAAGATTAAGCTGATCATCAAGTCAGACGTAGAAGGTACGCTGGAGGCAATCTTGGATCACTTGACTGATGATAACGTGACTCTGATCGATTGTGGGGTAGGTGAGATCAGTGAGGCAGATGTGACTCTAGCCCAAAGCACTGATGCCACTATTATCGCTTTTCACACTAGAGTACCAGGCAGAATTAAAACTTTGGCCAAACAATCAGGCGTCCGGATCAAAACTTATGATGTGATTTATCACTTAATCGAGGATTTTCAAAAACAGATTTTGAAGTTGATGGAGCCCACTATCGACGAAAAAGTCACCGGTGAAGCAGAGATACTGCAAATTTTTGACATCAGAGGTGAGAGAATTGCCGGTGTTAAAGTTAAAACCGGCGAGATCAAAAAAACTGATTTATTGCATCTCAAACGCAGTGATGGCATCATCGCCAATCCGGTGATTAAGAGCATGCTGCATGGCAAAGAAGAAATATCGGTAGTCAAAGCTAAGAATGAGGCCGGTTTGACTTTCAAAAATAAAAAACTGGATTTTGTGGTAGGTGATGTGTTGGTAGCTTACACCTTGGTTGATGAAGAGTAGCCCGTCACAAGTACGAGCATCATGCCGTGATATAATACACATCTTGTAATATATGGTTACTTTCCGGTGCTGGATTTTTCTGGCCCGTGAAGGGCAAAAAGGATACCATGGCATTATCCAAACAGCAGAAGCTGGCGGTTATTAAGGATTATCAGTTATTTGAGGGCGACACCGGTTCACCGGAAGTCCAGGTGGCTTTGTTAACGGCTTCTATCACGGAGTTGACCGATCACTTGACCAAGCATAAAAAAGACAATCATTCCCGCCGAGGTCTACTCAAGCAAGTAGCCAAGCGGCGTCGCTTGCTCAACTTCTTGAAAGACTTCAGTCTGGAAAGATACGCCAAGCTGATTGATCGGTTGGGGTTAAGTAAGTAAATTATTTTCTCAATTTAAACCGATTCAGTTGTAACAGGATCATAGTTGATGTGGTGGTGTATATAAAAGGTAGAATGAGAATAAAGTACCTGACGAAAGGTGCTTGAAATCCCAAAAACAGCAAATAAAGTAAGGGCAGACCGAAGTTAAGAGTTTGTGGTGTGACTTGTTTTTTTATTAAATTTTTGATTGACCATATAAGTCCAGTTGCAGTGCCGATAGGCCAAAAAATACTCCATGTGTCTGATCTGATAACTTCACCCTGACCCCACCAGGATTTAAAGTATCCCGACAGAAATAAAATTAGTGATGAGCCGAAAACGCTAGCCGTAGAATGATTGAACCAGTATTTTATAGTTTTCAGTTGAAAAAAAATAAGATTAAAATTGCCATGATTTTGCCAAAAAACTGGCAAATAAACCAGAAACACTACCACCAAAGCCACGATTGATTGCAGGATTAAATCTTTGATAAGAATTTTTTTTCTGCTGAATTGATATAAAATCAGAATCGCAACCAAAAAGCCGACTCCGCCCCAAAACTTGGCCATGAACAACAAACCCAAAGTTATGCCGGTCAAAAACGATTTTTGAGGGTGATAGATCAAAGCCAAAAAATAAGCTATTAACAAAACACTTTGACCCATATCCAGCAATGCTTCACTAGAAAGTTGTAAAAATAATGGATCGATGATCATCAGGCCACAAGCCAGAGTAGCTACAGCTACCTTGGAGGTTAAGCGAAAAGACCAAATATAAGTCATCAGTAGCAACAACAAACCCAAACCAACCTGAACAACATAGGGGTTTTGCCACAACAAGATAGATAAACCATACAAATACTTGATCAGTGGTGGATGCTGAAAATTAAATTGAATTGGGTTGTACCCGGTAACGTATAAATAGCCAGCGGCTATGTGGATTTCACCGTCACTTAAAAAAAGTCTTTTGCCAGGCACTTCTTGAGTAATATCTTGAGATAAAAAGTAGCGGTTGATCAAATTATGATCAAATCGATATGAGAAAACTTGAGGATGCTTCAATTTCAGGGTAATCAAATAACCAACAATCAAAAATACAAAAATCAAAAGTCTTTTATGTCGGCGCAGTAAAGTGGCAAAGTCAGAGGTGTTTATTTTATTTTTTGAGCTTGCGTGCATATAGGAGAGTATTGAAACCCAACTCAAATTTGGTAACACTGATATCACCAAAACCAGCTTTTGTAGCCAACTCAATCAATTCAGACGGGCGAAAGTAGTTTTTGTGTTGACGCACCATTTCTGATCGCACCAAGCCCAGTGGAGCAATCACTTTTTCAAGTAGCCACTTAACTTGGGGAGCCGGTACGGTGACCAATAATGTACCGTTGATTTTCAAAATACGGTCAGCTTCACGCAAAACGGATAAGGGATTGTGTAAGTGCTCCAGTACTGCCAGCATAGTCACAAAATCAGCTGATTGAGTGGCGAGGGGCAGTTTTTGGGTAATATCTGTTTTGATGATTTGGATATTTTTTTGTCGGCTATTTTTTACTACCAAATCCAATCCTATGACTTGATGCATTCGCGGAGCCAGTTTTTTAATTAACGTCATTTCTACATCACAACCCAGATCAACCAATATCGAGTTTGATTTAAGATAAGGGGTAATTTGATGGATGCGCAGTAGTTGTAAAAATGGTTCGATGCCTTGCATAATGTCTGATTTATGACACAAAACGTAATAAGATGACTCGCATTAAAGCGTGTAACCCATCCCGCCAAGTAATTTTTTTGCCTTGGTCAAAGTTCCGACCGACGTAACTGATCGGGACTTCGTAAATATTAATGCCTTGTTTGAGTAGTTTGCAAGTAATTTCCGGCTCGATATCAAACTGGTTTGACTGCAAGTTGAGTGATTTAAGTAGAGAAGTCGGGACCAGCTTGTAACAAGTTTCCATGTCAGACAGAGTAGTATTGTAAAGAATGTTAACTACAAAATTAAGAAACTCGTTACCCTTGCGGTGCCAGTACAATAGATTGGAGTGGGCGCCCAAGAAGCGGGAACCAAAAACAACTGTAGCTTTGCCTTGTTTGATGGGCTTGATTAGCGTGCCCAAATCTGCCGGATCATATTCCAGATCAGCATCTTGGATTAGGACATAATCGGTTTTGACTTGAGCTAGGCCGGACCGGACCGCGCTACCCTTGCCGCCGTTATCTTTGTGTAAAATTTTAATTTTGGGATGTTTAATTTTGGTTAAAATTTTTTTAGTGCCGTCAGTCGAGCCGTCGTTGACGATGATAATTTGGGCGATGTGTTTGGATTTAACCAACTTGTCTATTACCTGCTTTATGGTTTTAACCTCGTTATAAACCGGCACGATGGCGGTGATACGCATAGTAGTAATATACAACACAAATTATTTGACAAATTCGGCAGAACGCAAAATCACATTATTTAAAATCTAAGTGCAACAATCTTGATTATAAGTACTGATAAAAAGCAGAAAAAACTTAAACCTTTTGAATGGGATTTTACATAGCGATAAAAGTTAAACTTATGGGCAACCGCGCATCAGTGCGATAAGCAAGATTGTGCACGCAGATCTAGCACTTCGATTTTTAGGATGTCTATATTTTGAGTTTTGAGGTCAGCAAACTTATTTATAAGTGCTGATAATATTTCACCAACTGAATGAGTTACTCAAGTTTTTACATAGCGGATTCAATCTAACTTACAAAAAACTTTGTATCAGCACGTTAAAGAAGTTTGTGACAGAAAAACAGAGAATAACTATCTCTGTTTAATCGGGACAACCTTGCTGGTGCCTTCCAAGTTCAGCACATTGACTAGAGATCCACTGGTGGGTAACACAAACTTGGTCGAGTCACCGGACAAAACTTTTTCCGCCACTTCCAATCGCTTGAGCTCTTGAGCCCGAGCGGTGAAGTTTTTCTCGGCGGCAGTCGCTAGTTTGGTTACTGCCTGGGCTTGGGCGTCAGCTTTGAGTAGAGTGGCTTGGGCCTGACCCTCGGCTTGCAAAATATCTGACTCTCTGATGCCTTGGGCTTCCAAGATTCTAGCTCTTTTTTCCCGCTCGGCTTTCATCTGTTTGCCCATAGCTTCAGTAATATCTTTGGGCGGTTCAATTTGTTGTAACTCAACTTTAGTCACCTTGACACCCCAAGGCTGTGTAGCTTCATCCAGTACCTGGCGCAAACTGACATTAATGTGCTCCCGAGCGGTCAGGGTTTCGTCCAGCATTTTTTCACCGATTAAGTTGCGCAAGTTAGTTTGTGCCAGAGTGGTGGCTGCGATATTGAAGTTTTCGATAGCAAACTCGGCTTTGTAAGGATCTTCAATTTTGTAGTAAATAACAGCATCCACGGTCACCAAAACGTTGTCTTTGGTAATAACTTGTTGAGGGATGACAGCAATGACTTGTTCCCGCATATTAACTTTAATCATCTGGTCGATGTAAGGAATGATGACTGACAGTCCGGGCCCGGCTGTTCTCAAGTATTTACCCAGCCGCACGATCAAGCCTTTTTCAAAAGGCCCGACGATGCGTAGGCCGGCTACGACAGTGATCAAGATAAAAATACCCAAACCGATGAGAAGAAAAGTAAAAAATGTCATATGCTGGTGATTATAACACCAGGGTAAAACGAGAGCAGTGGTATTTGAACCGTCAATACCTTTTCTTACGTTTTATCTTGTTTGGTTGACCTGGTCATAATTATAAGTTATAATATGGGACTTAATTATGTCAGCAACATATAGTCCAGAAAAAACTTTTTGGAATCAATTTAAGGAGGTGTTAGATCGATTAACACAGGAAAGATTAGTACAAGAAGAAGATCCTACACTAGAACAGTACCTAGCAAAACAATCAAAAGATATTGACATTAATGGAAAGTTAGAAATTCAAGCAGTAGAATTAAGTTTGGAAATAGAGAAAGTAGTTAATCAGTGGATTGTTCATGTTCAACAAACAGTGTTATCACAAAGTGCTGGATCGGAGACCTGTTTAATTGAAACGGACGCTGGCCAGTCGGGCAATGCTGAATCAATTGGTTTGTCAAAAAAACTTGGCTGCCAAATTCTACACGCCGTCCTCTCATCTTCAGAATCAAAAGAATCAAACACCAACTTTATTCGATTTTTGCATTGGGGGTTTATGAGAATTTTAAACAAAGTGAATTTACCAGATACTGACTTGAACGTTGGTATGCGCGCAAGAGGATGGCGTGGTCCTAGGTTGAGTCAGTTTGGTTTATCGGCGGCACAAGTTGATCACAGTTTACATCCAGAAAGAATTTTGACAGAGTTGCGCCAGAGTGGGTTTTTAAGTTTTATCAAATCAGAATTAACAAACAGCATGTTATTGCCATTTGTGGAAAATTTTTTAAGAAGTAGTATGGAAAAATCTGGTATTGTAAATTCGTTCAGTTTGGCTGATTCATTCAACGAAAAAATTGAGGAGCAATGGCAACAATTTCAACAATTAGGTTTAGTCAATGAAGAGACTGGATCCAGTTTGAAAATCAAACTTGTGACTATGGCTTTTAATCGTTGGGAGAGAGAAACTCTGATAAGATACACCCAATCTGAACTTCGCCCAAATGCCACAAGCTAAATGGTCGTGATTGCTGTATAATTCAGACATTATTATCAGTTAGTTAAGCTTTGGTTTTTTGGAAATGCGAGAATTCCCAAGAGAAGAGGTTGGTTTCAACGTCTGCTCTTACAGAATACTCCATAACCTTCCCAAACTCCAAAAGCATGAAAGGAAGGTATGTATCCTAAATACCCTCAATCGTATAAAAAAGTTATCACCATCGGTGATAAAGAAGTCACACTGGAAGTTGGTAGGTTTGCTGAACAAGCCAGCGCTGCTGTGCTGGTCACCTGCGGTGAAACAGTTGTCATGTCTACCATTGTCTTGGGTCGGCCGGTTAACTTGGGTTACTTTCCTTTATCTGTCGAGTTTGCCGAAAAACTTTACTCGGCCGGCACCATCAAGGGTTCCCGCTGGGTCAAGCGTGACGGTCGGCCTATCGATGACGTTATCCTCACCGCTCGGGTGATAGATCGGTCGATGCGACCGATGTTTCCTGATGGAATCACCCGAGAGGTCCAGGTTATCAACACCGTTTTTTCTTATGATGGCGAAAACGATCCAGATATGTTGGGTTTACTGGGTAGCTGTGCGGCAGTGGCTATCTCGGAAATCCCTTTTGACGGGCCTATTGCCGGACTGCGCGTGGGCTATCAGAAAGAAACCCAGCAGTTTGTTTTCAATCCTACCAAATCAGAGCGAGCTATCAACGATTTGGACTTAATCGTGTCTGGATCAGGTCAGGCCATCGTCATGGTTGAAGCCGGAGCCAATGAAGTAGAAGAAGCGGTAGTGGTAGAGGCCTTCACCAAGGCCCAAGAGCAGTTAAGTCAGATTTGCCAAGCCATCACCGACATGGTGGCAGAGATCGGCAAACCCAAAGTCGATTTAACAGTTGCAGCAGAAGGCGTAGATGTCGTGGCAGAATTGGCCAAAATCTTAGCTCAAGACTTCAAACAAGAGTTGGATCAGGCCCTGCATCATGAGGCACTACTTGAAAAAGTCGATGACAAACCACTGGTTGAAGCAGTGTTGGCGACTGCCGGCAAACACTTTGGTGAAGAAGTCACAGTCACAGAAAGTCATGTCAGATCAGCTTTGTTTAAAGCCATGAAACAAGCTACCCGCGACATGATTTTGACCACTTCTACACGACCAGACGGTCGTAAACTGGAAGAAATCAGGCCGATTTGGTGTGAGGTGGATGTCTTCCCCCGCACTCACGGCAGTGCTTTATTCAAACGTGGCGCTACCCAGGCAGTGACAATTACTACTCTGGGTAGTCCGGCTCTTGGTCAGCTGATCGAGAGTATCGAGGGTCAAGAAACCCGTCATTACATGCATCACTACAATATGCCTCCCTTTGCTTCTGGTGAAACCGGTCGGTTTGGTTTTCCCAGCCGGCGCGAAATCGGACATGGGGCTTTGGCCGAGCGAGCGTTGTTGCCCATGGTGCCAGATCAGAGCGAGTTTCCTTACACCATTCATGTGGTAAGTGAGATCGTCAGTTCCAATGGTTCGACTTCTCAAGCTAGTGTTTGTGGTTCCACCCTGTCTCTGATGGCGGCTGGCGTGCCTATCAAACGGCCGGTAGCTGGTATCGCTATGGGTTTAATCAGTGATGGTGAAACTTTCCGCGTTTTATCAGACATCCAGGGACTAGAAGACCACGTAGGTGACATGGATTTCAAAGTCGCCGGTACCGAGTATGGTATTACTGCTTTGCAGATGGATATCAAACTGAAAGGTATCCCCAAACCAGTACTGGAACAAGCTCTTGATCAGGCCAAAGCTGGCCGCATGCATATTTTGGACCAGATGCTTAAATGCATCAATGCGCCCAGAACAGAACTGTCCAAGTACGCTCCCCGCATCGTCCAGATCACTATTCCCAAAGACAAGATCGGCGAAATCATCGGCCCGGGTGGCAAGATGATCAAGTCTATCATCGAAGAATCGGGTGCTGAAATCGACGTGGAAGAAGATGAGGAAAAAGGGGTGGGTGTAGTCAATATCGTGTCCCCAGATCCGGTATCTTTGACCAAAGCCGCCGACATGATCAACGCCATCATTCGTGTTATTCAAATCGATGAGGAGTTTGACGGTAAGGTGACACGGGTGGAAGAGTATGGTGCTTTTGTCGAGTTTTTGCCTGGCAAAGAAGGTCTAGTTCATGTCTCCAACATGTCGACGGAGTTTATCAGTGATCCTGGCGCACTCTACCATGTGGGTGATCCGCTACACGTCAGAGTGTCGGAAATTAAGGATGACGGCAAAATCGGCTTGTCTCTTTTGACCAAAGACCAAGAGTCAGCTCGAGGTCAGCACGGAGCCGGTCCCAGACGTGATGGCGGCCGACCACCTTTCCGCGGTAGTCATGGCGGGAGTGGTGGCAGGTCTCGCTTCGGCGGTGGCCGACCGTTTCGGCGCTAGTTTAAATTTGGCGCTAGTCTGAATTCGCATTAGAATTCAACAATAAGTTATACTGGTAACCATGCATCTGCCTAGCATTGCCCACAACGGCAAGTATGTGTTGTTAAGTTTAGATTTGGCTCTGGAGTGGGGCGAGCTTTTGGATTTGGAATGGGGAGTTGGCCCTGGTACCAGAGTCATGACGTCTTTATCCGAGATAGCTGTGCTGTCTCTGTCATCTGAATTATCTGGAGTTGAAGTCGGGCCATACTTGGGTTTTTCTGGACTTATTCATAAAAATAACCAGGCTGGTTGTTTAATTTCTCTGGATAAAAGATTGACTCAAGCCGATCCTTTGTCTCTACCCGGATTTTATCCTAACTGGGGTGTAGAACATATCAAAAACAACTATGGTTTGGTATCTTTACGTTTAGCTTATCACCCGGGAGAAAAATTGGCTCTAGATAAGCAAAAACTCTTGGCAGAGATAGCTGATCACTGTCGGTACGAAGGAGTTGATTTACTACTTGAGTTAATTATTACTCCCAGCACAGACGACAAACGGGGCAGTAGTCTGTGGCAAGAAGCCCAGCTGATTGCCGTCAGCGAGCTATGTAGTCATCCAGATATCTTGGCTCTGGAGTATCCGGGTGGGGCTTTGGCCAGCGCGACTGTCACCGCCAGACTTGACCTGCCTTGGATTCTGCTGGATACCGGACTCAAGTATGCCACTTATAAAGAACAAGTCAGAGAGTGTTTGGAATCTGGAGCGGCTGGTATTTTGATGGCAGGTAGTGTGTGGCAAGATTTGCCTGCGGTGGATCAACCGGATGATTTTAATAATGTCCAAAAGTTTATCGATCATGAGGTGCGGGATAGGGTTATCGAGTTGAGTCGGATTGTGCAAGAAACCCAGGTTTGAAGCCGATTTGGTAAAAATAGTAGTTTCAAAATAGTGGTTCCAAAATCGATTTGCGATTGACAATCAGGGATAAGGGTAGGGTACAATCGGCTACCCAAAACTTTTTTGGAACGAAAGGATTTTTATGTTTACTCTTCCGGCATTAAGTTATGGTTTTGAAGCTTTAGAACCGGTGATTGATACTGACACTATGCAGTTACATCACGATAAACATCATCAGACTTATGTAGACAAGCTCAACGAAGCTGTCCAGGCCAACAACCTAGCCGATCAAACCCTAGAGCAACTCATGGCGGGAGTGTCCAAACTACCTGGCGCTATCCGTAACCATGGGGGTGGTCACTACAACCATACCCTGTTTTGGACTTTGTTATCTGCTCCCGGAACCGGTGGTCAACCCTCACCCGAGTTGAGCCAAGCCATTAATCAGTCTTTTCAAAGTTTAGATAATTTTCAGAAACAATTCAGTGATGCGGCCCTGACTCGGTTTGGCTCGGGCTGGGCTTGGTTGGTGGTAGACTCGTCTGGTAAATTGGTAGTGGGTAGTACGGCCAATCAGGATAATCCTCTGATGGATTTGGGTGAGTTAACCGGTCAACCAATTTTGGCCCTTGATGTGTGGGAGCATGCTTATTATCTCAAGTATCAAAATCGCCGACCAGATTATGTGGCGGCTTTTTGGCAGGTTTTAAACTGGACGCGGGTTAATCAATTATTTCAACAAGCTACAGCCAGTTAAGTCATCTAGACGGATAGAGCCAGATTATGTTGCAATTGATTTTGGACGTGGAAACCAAACAAACTTTTGATCAAGTCGGGGGGTATTTTCCCGAAAAACTGGGCATTTCTTATGTCGGGACTTGTGAGCGGGATAACTTTCATCAAAAAGGTCAGATGAAAGGATACTTTGAGCATGAACTGGCGCAATTACTACCTGTTTTGGAACGGGCTGACTTAATCGTGGGTTTTAACATCATCGGTTTTGATT
>CAZIBX010000016.1:0-13312 GCA_964537615.1 uncultured Pseudomonadales bacterium | reverse complement strand
TGTCACCATGATGCATACCCCGGATTTGGGGGATAGTCATATGACTTTCATCGATAAAGGTCAAAAAACCACCGGTTTTAAATTCTTGAGCGCTAGCTTTGAAATACTCCAACAGAGTGTATGGCGGATCGCCGGGTTGACGACCATCAAAATAAATTGAGTAGTTCTCGATACCGTTGACGAAACCAAACTCGCGGATCATGTTCAGATCATAGTTTACCTTTTGTTTGAGTCGTAAAGCTTCAAGTTGTTTGCCCTGCTGATTCATCACGGCCAGCCGAGCTGCCAAATCAGTTTCAATTTTTTTGATAGCTTTTTCTTTGGCTACCGGATCAACCATGTAGTGTTTGGCTGGATAAAGTATGATCCGGCGGGGGCCGCTTTTAATGTCTTCTTTAATCGGTTCTAGACTGGTCGGTTCAACCCAAACTAATTTTTCGATATTTTGATCCAGACAAGTGACAGCCAAGATTCTATCTTCATAAGCTGGCCAGACGTGAATCGTGTCGCCCCGGACTCGATAAGTACCGCGTTTCAATTCATACTCACTCCGGTCGTACTGCAAATTGGTTAAAGATAAAAGCAAAGTATTGCGGGCAATTACTTCACCCTCAATCAACTCCAAAATAAATCGGCCATACTCCACCGGCGAGCCCAAGTTATAAATACAAGAGACCGAAGCCACCACGATACAATCAGGTCTGGTCAATAAGTTGGTGGTGGCCGCCAAACGCAACTTGTCAATCTCATCGTTGATAGTGGCTTCTTTTTCGATATAAGTATCAGTGGTAGGAATGTAAGCCTCCGGCTGGTAGTAATCGTAATAAGAGACAAAGTAACTGACTGCCGCATCAGGAAAAAACTCCCGAAATTCCTGATAAAGCTGGGCGGCCAAGGTCTTATTGTGAGCCACCACCAAAGTCGGCAGCTGGGTTTTTTCAATCACCTGGGCCATGGTGTATGTCTTACCCGAGCCGGTGACGCCCAGTAGAACTTGACGAGGTTGATGATTCTTCACCCCGCTGACTAATTTTTCGATGGCTTGGGGTTGATCACCAGTGGGTTGAAAAGGAGCGGCTAAACGAAAAGGCATAATTTGCTGGTATGATACCGCATAAACCTAGATTTTGGATGGATATATGCAGGTACAAGCCCTTACATCCCCTTTGATTCAGCCAGGTGATGATTTAACTCAAATTTTTTCTAAGCTTGTGCCCCAACTAGTTGAGCGGTCGATCGTGGCTGTAGTGTCCAAAGCATTTGCTACCTGTGAAAATCGATTTGTAGCCAAAAAAACTGGCGATAAATTAGAAAAACAATCTTTGGCACAAAAAGAAGCAGAGTACTACTTGCCTCCCACCGAGTCTACCTACCAAGTTATGTTGACCATCAAGCGTAATTGGATGTTTGCCAACTCTGGTATCGATGAATCTAACGCCAATAATAAATATTTACTTTGGCCGGCCGATCCCCAGCAAAGCATCAATCGTTTTTGGCAGTTTTTGCGCCAACACTATGGTATAAGTCAAGTCGGGGTAGTGATGACAGATAGTGCTAGTCGACCACTGAACTGGGGTGTCGTCAGTCATGCCATCGCTTATTGTGGTTTTAATCCTTTATACAGTTATATCGGTCAAAAAGATCTTTTTAACCGCGAACTGGTGATGGAGCAACTTAATGTTATGCAAGGTGTGGCCGCGGCAGCCGGTTTGGAGATGGGTGAGGGCAACGAATCAAGACCTTTTGCTATTGTCTCGGATCTGTCCCTACCTATTGAGTTTATGGATCATCCGCCCACTCCAGAAGATTTGGCAAAACTACGCATTTCACTTGAAGATGACATTTATGCTCCTTTGCACCAAAGCGCTGGTTGGAAAAAGGGGGGAGCTTATGTAAATCAAAAATCCTCATCAATTAGATTGACCTACAACCAAAAACACAAATGAAAGCATTGTTTATTTTTGCCCATCCAGACGACGAAACAGTTGCTTGTGCCGGCACGATTCGCCAACTGGTTGATTCAGGTCATGTTGTTACTGTGGTGTCTGTTACTGACGGCGGGGCGGGAGAGTTTCCTGATAATCTGAAAACAGCAGTTAAAAAAGCTGGCGGTATTGGTTTGTATCGTCGACAAGAATTTAATAACGTATGTCAGGTACTGGGTGTCAAAAAACAAACGATTCTCAACTACCAAGATGGTCAGATTAACAACCTGATGACTTGGGGAACTCTAGTTGATGATTTGGTCAAGCAGATCGATCGAGTCAAACCTGATTTACTCATCACCTTTGATCACACTGGTTGGTATTACCACCTAGACCATGTCGGGGTGTCGATCGCTACCACTATCGCCTTTCATAAAGCCCGCCACCAAACTCCTCTACTCATGCTGTCTCATTTTCGCCCTATGACTACTCCTGATAAACGTTGGCCCTATAACTTCAGTCCCCAAATGCCGGTGACACACAGCGTCATTGTTGAAGATGTTAACCAAAAAATGCGCGCCCTGGATTGTCACTTGAGTCAAAATCTGCAAGTGGTGTGCGATTACGTCGTTAAAAGTAAACCACATCAGGAGTTTTATGAGCTGGCATTTATCAGAGGTCAAGGAAAAAAAATATTAAAAAAGATTAAGCATTTTGTGTTGGTCCAAAAGTAATTTCTTTCTTTTGTTACGATTTAAGTAAGATGGTTCGTCTAGGATGAACGTGTCGTGGGGGTGCAATCAATTCCCGTCGTCTCCACGACGGATAAATAAAATCAAAGTCTCTCTTTTGATCAAGTGTAATAGCATAACAAATGAACATTGAAAAAATAGTTAAATGTGTGATACTACATAGGCTCGGACTTGACTTAAAGACCTCTTGTAAGTTAGTCGGAAAATCCTCGTGCTGAAAAGCTGGGGATTTTTTGTTTTTTAACGACTTAAAGTCAGATCAAAAACTTCTGTTGGTTGCCCTCCCAAACGAAACTTATACTCTTCTCTGCCCCGCATGAAGTCGTAATGAGTCAGTCGGTTTTCAATCGCCCACTTGATCGTGTAAGCAGTTAAAACCTGGCCGGTGCTTAACGTAGCGTATGCCGGGTCAAAACCGGAGTTGTAGAGTAAGTACCGATCATATGACACAAAACCCAACATAGCAGCCACCCAAGGGTTAATGGGGTTGTCTAGCTCGGTCTCAACAGATAAATTTTTCAGTTTGAGAAAGGTCAGTCGGAGTTGATTTTGTTGAGCTAAAGCCAGCATAAATTCATGAAAAAAATCGGCCATACTGGGAATCCAAAACTTGGCCTTATCTTGGCTGGACAGTTTGTGCAAGCGGACGAACTCATCAACTGCCCATTCCAGATCTTGGGTTTGAGTAACCACTGTAAACTCAACTTCGGCCAATGACTCAAGTTTTTTCCATTTACGACGGATTTCATGGCGTTGTTTGCGGTCTAGTTGACTCAAGTATTCGTCCCAAGTCTGTGGTAGGGTGATAATTGGACAAACATCTTGAATCTCCAGAGATGGACTTGATGAGTTTGATGTTAATTCTGACCAAATATCGGGCAAAAATTTCAAGGTTGGTGATAAGCCAGGAATGCTATGCAAGTTTGTTTTTGTGGCTGGATGGTCAAAAAGAAGTAAGCCGATTTGGTGGTAAATTTCTATTTTGTGACTGGGGTCGATCAAAAAATCCAGATAATCAGATACATCTTTACCACCTATGAACTCTATCTCATTGTTTTCTGTTAAACAAAGTGGTGCTAGTCCGACCAGTTGATTTGATTCATCTCGCCAAACTACAACTTGTGGTTGAGATTTTTGGCCCAAAGTTTTTAGCCAGGACAACACGAAGGCGGGAGTTTGAAAAGTAGTATTAGTGATGGATCGCTTGAGCAAATCAGCCCACTCATTATTCAGAGCTACCAACTGATCCAGACTATCGATAGTATGTAGCGTCAAAGCCATCAGAGTATTGTATACTCAAAATCAACATGATTGCGGTGTCGACCAAAACCGGTGACAAAGGCGAAACCAGCTTGGCCAGTGGTCAGCGGTTGACCAAAACCAACATAATTTTTGCTGCTGTGGGTGATCTTGATGAGCTTAATTCTTGGTTGGGTTTATTGGCCGTCAAGTTTGGTAGTGAGTTTAAGCAGTATCGTGACCAGCTTTATGTGATTCAAGACACCCTGTTTTACCTGGGGGCCGAGCTGGCGGCTTCACCTACCACCAAACTCGATGAAAAAATGTTAGCCAAGTTAGAGAAACAGTCAGACCAACTCCAGAAATTAATGGCCCAAGATTGGCATACTAAGTTTTTACTACCTGGCGGCACGGAACTAGGAGCGTACCTGGATATCGCCCGCACTGTTTGCCGGCGGGCAGAGCGCAGTGTGGTGACTTTGTCAGTTAAATCTCCAGTCCGACCGGTGGTTTTGCAGTATCTTAATCGATTATCGGATTATCTTTATATTTTGCGCTGTTTTGTCAATCATGCGCTGGAGTATCAGGAAAAGATGTTTAATACCGATACTTCCTGATCAAACCTACCACCCTACCCTGAATCCGGACATTGGTAGCATAAATCGGGCTCATGGCCGAGTTGGCCGGCTCCAGCCGGACGCGGGTGACTTCGCGGTAATATCTTTTCAGCGTGGCCAGGCCATTTTCCAGTAAAGCCACCACAATATCGCCGTCATTAACATTGGGTGTTTCTTCTACTACCACGTAGTCACCATCGTCGATGTGATCTTCGATCATAGATACGCCTTTGACTTGTAAAACATACGATCGGCGTTTGCCAGAAATCATCTCTGGTGAAACTTTAAAAGTAGCATTGGGATCGGTGTATGGCTCAATCGGTGAGCCGGCAGCGATAAACCCCAGAATGGGTATGTCGACAGAATCAGTTAATTTAAGGTAGGTCCGGTCAATCAACTCTATGCCTCGGACAGCACCTTCGGTTTTTCTGATGATTTTTTTGCGCTCCAAAGCTTGTAAGTGTTCATGTACGGTGGCTAGCGAAGAAACACCCAAAGCTCCAGCTATCTCTTTTAAAGTGGGTGAATAGCCATTTTTTTGGATATATTGAGCAATAAAATCCACAATTTGTCTTTGGCGTTTGTAAAGTGTGACTGGCACGGGTGACCTCCTATGATCTGATCTGATAATTTAAAACCCCAACAAAACCCACTCTAGCCGAAACTGAACCGAACAATCAAGTAGCAAAAAAAATATCAATCAATATCAATATGTAACAATTACGCAAAATACCCAAAAACTAGCTGGTAGGCGTACTTACTGGACTGGTGGGCAGGGGTTGAGGAGTTTTACCCTCTGTTTTGCTCCGTTCGATTTCCATCTCTATTTGCAGTAGTCGGTTAAACTTAGCCACTCGCTCACCTCGATTGGGTGGACCAAACTTAACGTAATGGGCCCCCAGACCCACACCCAGATCAGCGATGATATCGTCATTGGTTTCCCCGCTTCTGTGGGCCACCACCAAAGACATACCGGCGGCTCTGGCTTGTTGAACTACGGCGATAGTTTCAGACACTGTGCCGACTTGATTGGGTTTAATTAAAACAGTGTTACATAATCGATTGGCGATAGCGTACTGCACTCTTTCCAGATTGGTAGAGATCATCTGATCGCCAGTGATGAGAGCCGTATCGCCAAACTGGGTCATAAAGTCCCGCCAGCCCTCCTCGTCTGACATGGCAAAAGGATCCTCAAAGTAAAAAATCCGGTACAGATCCTCCAGCGAGCGGTAATAGGTAGTTAGTTCTTTGGTTGTATAGGCCTCGCTTCTGTCTTTGAGCTTATATTTGCCAGAGTTATGAAAACTGCCGGCTTCTGCATCGATGCCAAAAAATAAATCTTGCCCAAATACGTATCGAGTAGTTTTGGCAGTTTCTAGTAAAATTTCAAATACATCTGAATTATTGTAAAAGTTGGGAGTGAACCCTCCCATCATGCCGACACTGGTATTGGCTCCTTTCATAGCCAAAACCTCTCGTAAGTGGTGAAACATATTGGTCGCCAGATCCAGTGATGAGGAAAATGGCAGATGACTGGCCGGAATCAGTTGAAACTCGTTTAAGTCTAAATTACTACCGGAGTGAGGTCCGCCACTGATCATGGTGTAGACACAAGTCGGAATTTTCAGATCAGCCACCAATTGATATTTTTGGTGCAGATAAAAATATACCGGTAAGTTAACTGACAGCGCCCCGGCTTTCAGCACAGCTTGGGAAACCACCATCAAAGTATTGGCGCCCAACCTTTCTCGTCTTTTGGTCCCGTCAAGCTCCACCAAGAGTTGGTCGATTTCCTGCTGATGTTGGGGGTCTTTGCCTACCAACTGGGGAGAAATTTGGGTGTTGATGATATTGACCGCTTTTTGGACTCCTCTGCCCTTGAATCGATTGGGGTCGCCGTCCAGGAGTTCTAAGGCCTCATGTGGATTGGGATCCATGCCGGTCGCCACGCTAGTGACGACGATACCTCCGTTGTCCAGCCACAAAGTACACTCCAGCGTAGGAAACCCCCGGCAGTCCAAAACTTCTCTGGCAAACACACCTTTGATACCAGCCATATTTTTGCCTTCTGATTTGTCCATCATACTCAATTCGATTCAGCTCGCCAAGTATTGATCAGGATTGTTACTAGCTGGTCTACTCGACATAGCGCAACTCAACTTCAGTTAAAAATATGCCGGATGGTGTGATGACAAACTCTGCTTTGGCCGGGTAAGCAGTCAAACGACCTAGCTTGCCTCCGATGTGAGCCAGTTGACGCAAGGCGGAGTTGAGTCGTCTGGGATGGGTGGGCCTGATCAAGTGAGTAATTTTTCGCCATAGACTGATCTGATTGCCGGTTGATGGTTGATGCAAAAACTGCAGAGTTTGGCTGTCAATTTGCAGTTTTTGAGTGGTAGAGTTTTTCCGGTTAGCCCGCAGTTTGATTAAAACTGCACTGTGCTTGATGGTGGTGGAGTGACGGCAGTAGATTTCTCCTTGCCACTGGGGAGTGGGGACGTGACTGATGACGATGTGGGGAGCTAGTTGAGCCATGGTGGTAGCGGTTAAAGCTTGATGAATACAACTTTTGGCCCAAAGAACCAGGGTGGTTTGGATAAAGTTGGCATCACCCTCTGGAGGAGTAGTCACCAATTGATACCCGGTAGGCAAAAAAGCTCGCAAAGTCACCTGGCCCTTTTTCAAATGGCGGTGATAAAGTCCAAGTAAGTTTTGAGACGCTACATCTATGTCCAGATGGGTTATTAAACGCCTGATCTGATTCTTAGTTTTAAGATCAGATTTAGACCCGGGTTTTTTTAAGTTGGCCATAAGTTGGCGTAGTAAAACCTGTTTGCCGTTTTGACGCAAAACTTCTTCCCAGGCCGATGCCGGCACAATCCAGCTGGGAGATAGAGGTAAGCGGACAGCTTTTAGCCGACGGTACTCTTGGCCATAGTTTTTCAGGGCACTGACCAGGCCAGGAAATTCAGACAAGGGCACAATAGCAAAAGCAGGCATACTTCTATAATACTCTATGTCAGGCCAGTTTATCTGTGGGTAAATTTAGGTTGGACTGGTTGATGGGTCGTGGTTATTCTCGATCAGGACATCTTTGGAATCAGCAGTTTGACCGGCTTGTTCCAACTGATAAAATGTTTCCAGATTAGTAGTTGGCCGACCATCAGTCAACTCAAACAGTTTTTTTAAGTAGTTGAAGAGATTGATCATTTTAGCTTTTGTTTAAAACTTTCTACGTCTGGAATCGGACTGGGGTTAATACCTTCGAGCATGGCCAGATACAAAGAGACAAAACTCATGAAGTTAATCAGTTCAAAAGATTGAGCCAGATGAGTCGGGCCTTTCAGGTTTAAACTGACACACTCCAGTGAGTGCTCTTCAAAAATTTCTTGAGTTAACCTAACTCTTTTTTGATTCTCCGGGTAGTTGAGATCAGAGTTAAAGAAAATAAAAATATGAGTTTCTTTCAGAGAGCTGGGAAAGCGCAGAGATTCCAGAATATGGTGGTTAATCTCTGGTATGACACAGTAGCCGGTGAAAGATTTGGCATTTTCATTACTCTGGTTGGTAGCCACATGCAGCGCCCCTTCTAGAAAATCAGCTCCCAGTAGTACAGTTCTTTTGTCATAAACTTGATAAGCCAGCATCTTGGCCGGGTTGTGATCAGTCTCGACTTCGACCGTATTGTCAGCCACTACATCGGCCAAAGTAGCCGTGACTTGATCTATATCTGACATTGCAACCGAGATAATACCGGCTTTGGCACACAAACTGACGATTCCCAAAACACTGTAGCCGATAGCCATCCGGGGTTGATTGGAGGGGTTATAAGTCGGAGTGATTTTATAAACCGGCCAGTGATTTTTTTCTGCCAAAGTCCATAACTTTCCTCCGGAACAAATAGCCATAATTTGGGCTTGTTTATCACTGGCTGATTGGGCAGCGGTGATAATTTCTTGGGTTGAGCCAGAGTAGCTGGATAAAATCACCAAAGTGTGTGAGTCGACATATCCGGGCAAAGTGTAGTCATGCACGATATCCAGTGGAATTTTCAGACTTTGTTTAAATACGCTTTTGATTACATCTGCTCCTAGACCTGATCCGCCCATACCGACGACAACCAAGTTACGAATTTCGGCTGTCGGATTGAAAGTCAGATTTTGTGTGTCTTCCCAGGCGTGTTTCAGCTGCAGAGCCAGCGACTCGATCGAACTCATCATGTTGGCTTGATCTAGAGTTTTGATACTGTCACGGGAGTTGAGATCGATGGCGGAGGGGGTGGACATAGGGGATCCTTCTGGTTTATTTAACTACTTTTTGTAACTTAGTCAGTACATCTTGGGCAACCTGGGTTTGACCGGCAATCAAAACAGTATCGTTTTGTTGCCAATTATTTCCTTGTAGGTTAATACCCACCCCACCGGCTTGTCTGACTAGAGCCAGTCCGGGTGCGATATCGTAGTAATTAGAGCCCGCCAAAATTAAAAAATCCAAACTACCTCTAGCAACAAGTCCTAGCTCCAAACCCGTGGCTCCAAATAGGCGCGGAGTGTGGTAATGGTTGAGCATTTCTCCCATGATCAGATGCCACAACTTTCTATTTTCCCGACTCGTACCCTTGCCGACACTAAAAACGCACCGGCTCAAGTCATTAATTTGTGGTATGTGCATGACTTGATCGTTGAAAAATGTTTGGTTGTTTTTGACAGCATAAATTTCTTTCAGAAGCGGAGCAAAAACCACCGCCAACTCGATTTGTCCATTGGTTTCCAATGCGCATTGAGTAGCGAAGAATTTGTTATGACAAGTAAAGTTGGTTGTACCTTCGATTGAATCTACGATCCATTTTTTATTTGCTTTAATTTGATCCTGGTTTTCCTCTGAATAAAACTCTGCTTCAGGTTCAATTTGACTTAATTTTTGTTTGTAAAACTTATCCAGAGTCTGGTCCAACTCGATGTCATAATCAAACTCTCCTTTTTTATGATTGGCATGATTTTGATCAAAATTATCGATTAGAATTTGACCTGCTTGCCGAACAACCGTCATGACTTGACCAAATTTATCTGTCATAGTGATAAATACTCCATCATTGTTTGATTGTTTTTGGCCTGAAATGCTTCATCAACTTTTTGGATAGGATCGCTACCCAAAAAAGCCAACAACTGGTCTAGCTGGGATTTTCTCATCTGCGGATCATCAATAGATTTAAGCTTTTCAATTTGGGGTTCGATCTCAAAGTACTTCATTTTTGATTCAAGTGGCAACTGCCAAAACAATAAGAATCCTCTGTCGGGGAAATCTACACCAATCATTTGGTAACAAGCTTTCATAAAAGCTTTTTCCAACTCTTGTAACAACTTTTCTGTTTTAGTTTTAATATCGTTATATTGTTCAATGGGAAATGGTTGACTACCGATCTCGTAGTACATTTTGATTTTTGGTTCTGTGCCTGATGGGCGGACGGTAATTTTGATGGTTGTAGTACCAACAACCGGTTGAAAGTTAAAGACCAAACCGTTTTTAGCCACTTCATCTGTTTCTGATAAAAATGGCTTTCTGTCTAACCAGTCTTCTATGGATTTCACTCTGAACTCACCAAAATTCATCGGTTTTTGCTGGCGGAGTCCGGCTTGAATTTGGCCGATTTGACTCATGCCTTCGGCTCCTGGCAACCTGATTTCGGTCAGGTAGTTTCTAAAGTAACCATATTGACTATAGGTTTGAGTTAAGTAATCAACGAGTGTTAGTTTTCTTTGTTTCAATTCTGACGCCAACTCGGCCAGCCAGAGTGCTGCCGGTACGGCATCTTTTTCTCTCACATAATTGCCGGCGATATAACCATGACTTTCTTCACAACCTATGAGAAAGTTGTCAATCCTACCCTCTTTTTCCAACTGATTCATGACTTCACCTATGTATTTGAAGCCGACTAGCAGGTCGCCAATAATTTCTACTTGGTTTTTTTGGCAAATTTGGGTTATTAGGTTGGTAGTAACTTGAGTTTTAATCACAACACCTTGGTTTTTGATTTGGTTAGCTTTTTTTTCAATCACAAATCTAGTTAGGATGGCTCCAATCTCATTGCCGTTGAGAAATTGCCAGTTATTTTGGTGTTTAACCATAACCCCTATCCGATCAGCATCTGGGTCTGAACTCAATAAAATATCCACTTCAGAATCGCGAGCAAATAGCAGTGGTTTGTCAAAAGACTGATTAACTTCTGGATTGGGAATGTTGAAAGTGACGTTTTCAAACTTACCACTGGGATTGCTGGTTTGAGGATCAGTTTGGACATGAAAACCGGCTTTTTGCAAAACGGTCAAAACAGAAGTGTTGCCACAGCCGTGAAGCGGGGTATAAGCAATCTTGATCTGTCGACTGGAGCTGACAGAGAGTTTGAGGCAAGAGTCAACATAAGTCGTATCAATTTCTTGACCGATGATCTGAATCAGGCCGTCTTTGATAGCCAGATCAAAATTTGTGGTTTTAATCGACTCAACTCGTTGAGTCACCTCCTGAACCAACGTTTCGTCTTCTGGCGGGATTAGTTGACCACCAAACTCGTCATAAACCTTTTTGCCATTGTGATCTGGTGGATTATGAGAAGCCGAGAACATATCACCACCAACACAATGTAAATGTCTGATGGCAAAAGACAGTTCCGGTGTGGTGCGGAAGTTGTCAAAAAGATAAACCTTAATGCCATTGGCAGAGTAAACCGAAGCGGCTACATGAGCCAAGTCTTTGGCACTAAGATTAAAAACGGGGTTTTGTAGATTCGGATCAAAATACTTGTTGGTAAAAAATTGTCTCACGTCATAGGCCAAGATCACTCCTCGACTTTTTGCCGTTTCGCCGTATCGTTTGATCAGATATTGTGAGTGACCTTGAGCGGAAGCACAAATGGTCCAGGGATTTATGCGGTTTGGTCCTACACCCACCTCACCTCGGCGCCCACCGGTGCCAAAGGGGATAACTTGATAAAAGCAGTCAAGTAGATAATCAAAGTGTTTGGCTTTAATTAAGTGAGTGATTTGAGGGACATAATCAGCAAATTGAGGATCTGTCAGCCATTGTTTGAGAAATTTAAGAGCCGAGTTTTTATATTGATCGCCTACTTTAACAGTTTCAAAACCCAGTTTGGCTTCTGAAAACAGATCTTGCATTTTATTGTCCTTTTTGTAGTGTCATACAAAGTATGACACTTTTTTATTAGTCAACAAGTCCCAATTGTTCCAGCTCCTGGGCCAGTGTCAACAGCGAGCGGCCGGTTTTTTGACCCAGATCGATACTGACCAATTTTTGGTATAGCTGAACCAAGTTGTTTAGTCCCAGTCTATGCGCTTGAGTCCGCATTTTGGATCTGGCAAAAGGTGGCAATTCCTGACTAGACAACTGACTCTCCCCCCCATCGGCCAAGATGATCAAAAGCCGGATATGTCTGATCAATAGGTAAAAAACCTGTTCTGGGCTACTATCGTGTATGGCTTGATCGAGCCTGGCTAGTTGCTTTTTGCTGTCTGTGCCAGTTCCCAAGTTATCTAGCCAAGCAAAAACGGTTTTGGGCAGTTTGCAGGTGATGATTTCTGCCTTGGAAAAGACTTTGAGTTGAGTGGGGGTCAGTAGTTTGGATTCAACCAGAATCAATTGGGTAGTAGCTGATTGAAAATCAGCCAGCCGAGCGATCAAACCGGATCGACGCTTGCTGACAGGCAGGGAGTGTAGATTATCAATCACAATCACTCGATTTAGTTCAAAAAGCTCCTGGGCGGTTAAACTCAACTCCAGATCCGGTATGGTCAACCCGTCAGCCGATAGGCGGACAGTCGAGTCCTGTCGGTTTTTGGCCTGGGCCAGTCGTTGAGTTAAGTGTTTGGAAACGGTGCTAGGGTCATCACCATGGATCAAGGTAGTCACGCTGGCATTGTAGCAGACAGATCTGATGTTTTAGTCAAGAGAAGCGGTTTTTAAAACTTTTTTATGTTGTTTGTACTGGGGGTCAAATCGGGCTACTAACCGCCAGAACTTCACCGAGTGATTCATTTCCTGACGGTGAGCCAGTTCATGGATGATAACGTACTCGATGACTTCCGGCAAAAAATGGACCAGTCGCCAGTTGAAGTTGAGATTGCCAGAAGAACTACAACTCCCCCACCTGGTAGTTTGCTGTTTGAACCTTAAAGAGGCAAACTTGATTCCCATCTGATCAGCCAGTTGATGAGTTTTGGTGGTGATGTAGCTACTGGCGGCTTGCTGAAGAAACCTAGTCAGGGCTGAATCGGCTTTGGTCAAAAGTTGAGGCGGGACGCTAGACCGGTCAGATCCAGTCCAGTTCAAACTATCTGCCGGACGGAAGACCAGGTTTTGGTCAACGATATGAATACCCAGAGGAATATTTGGGTCAGTTGAGATTAAACGGGGGTATTTTTGACCAAAGATCTGCACCCAGTCAGGCGTCATCAAACTATGGCGCTGTGACAACTTGGCCTGGTTTTTCACGATCCAGGGTTGATTGGTTTGCACAAATTGGTCGATCTGGCTTTTTGACATCCAGAATGGAGCTCTGACTACCACTTGGCCGTCTGGACTAAGTCGCAAGCTGATCCGGCGCCAACTACGAGCTTTCTGGATTAAGACGTCTTGTGACATGACAATGGCGATTATAGAGCGTTTTGGTGACTGACAAGGTACAATACGGGGGTTAAAAGTCAAAAAAGCCGAAGTGGCGGAATGGTAGACGCGCACGCTTTAGGAGCGTGTGGGGCAACCCGTGGAG
>CAZIBX010000015.1:3098-13831 GCA_964537615.1 uncultured Pseudomonadales bacterium | reverse complement strand
TCCCGCCCACCCAGCAAGCGACCGACTTCTGCATTGGCCAGACGCTCGACTTGAGTCGCTCCGGCCGGCACACTGATCAAGTAAGTGGGTTGGGCCAAAAAAAACTGGGGATTGGCCTTTTGGCGCATCCAGTTGACCAAAATTTTTAACTCTTGAGGATTGTCAGCTACACCACTGCTGACTAAACGTTTGACATCACCGGTTCTACCCTGGGCTTGAGCTGCATTTTGACCAAAAGCTAGTATTTCACCACTCAATGAATCAGCCAGAATACAGCTGGATTCCTCCACTATCTCTTCACGACCAACCAACTTGAGTCGCACCCAACTAGTCCCGATGTCCAATCCGAATTGAGGTAATAATTTGGTTAAAGATAATCTCACAGCATAAAGTATAACTGTTCGCGTTATAATGGTAGAGTGCAGATCCCTGCCTCACGTGGTGCTATCTATACTTTGGTGTCTGCCGTCATTATCTTGGCGGTAACCGTGATGGCCATTCTTTATGGCCAAGGCGGGTTTCGTTTTTCCAGACAGGGTGTGCAAACCGCTGTCGGTTTACTGGCAGCCAACTCCACCCCCACTGGGGCTAGTGTTTATATCGATGGCAAGTTGACGACTGCCACCAACGACACTTTGGACTTGGCACCAGGCCAGTACCAAATCGAGCTGTCCAAAGACGGTTTTTCTAAGTGGCAAAAAACCCTGACCGTAGAAGAAGGGCTAGTGGCCCAAACCAACGCCTTACTTTTTCCCCAAGCGCCTAGTTTAACGCCACTGACTACGACCGGAGCTACAGTTTTATTATCATCACCAGACGGACAAAAAGTCCTGTTTTACACCAGTGGCAACTTGCAAGTCAAGAAAAACGGCCTCTATCTGCTTGATTTGACCGGCAGTACTTTGACTCTGTCTAGAGGAGTACGACAAATTTCACTGGATTCTAGCGTCATCGATCTGGAATCAGCCCAGTACGTTTGGTCACCGGATAATTCACAAATCCTGCTGATTGATCCAGATAAACAAGTTCTGCTTGATGCCAGCGGTCTGAATAATCCTGACACCATGACAGATGTCAGCGGTCGGAGTCGCCAACTTTTGACCGACTGGCAAAGTGAGCTGCAAGCCAGTGACTTGGAGTTTCTTTTGCGCTTCCCGCCAGAGATAGTCCGGATAGCCACTGCCAGTGCCAAGAATGTTTATGTCTCACCAGACAAAAAACGCCTGTTGTATACGGCCACAGCCAGCGCTGTTTTGGCCGATAATCTGCTGATTCCCCTGCCCGCTTCCAGCACTCAAACTCAAGAGCGGATTTTGATACCGGACACGGTTTATGTTTACGATCGTGAAGAAGACACCAATTTTGTGGTGACTAGGATCAATAACGCCGCAGTGACGGCCTCTGCTTCCAGTAAACTAGTGGTTTTGCCCTCACCCGTTACTCCTGCGTCAGCTAGCGCCGGTTTGAAAAACATTTCACCTACCCCGACCCAAACCACCGACCAATTGGCTGACCAAATTGCCTTGCTCTACAGTCCGCTTCATACCAATAGTCCACAGTGGTATCCTGATTCACGCCATGTCATCATGGCCCGCGATGGTCAGATCAGTATCGTCGAGTATGACGGCACCAATCAAACCTCGATTTATTCTGGCCCCTTTGGCCAAAACTTCTTTTTCCCCTGGCCCGATGGTAGTCGATTGCTGATCGCCACCAGCTTCAGTCCCAGCAGTCAGCCCAATCTTTATGCTATCGAGCTAAAGTAGCTTGACTTGATCGCTAGATGAAATTGGGTAAGGTGGATAAAGGTTGGTGATTTTGGCAGTATAATCAACCCTTATATAGTCAGTGAAACGGGGTGTAGCTCAGATGGCTAGAGCGCTGCGTTCGGGACGCAGAGGCCGCTGGTTCGAGTCCAGTCACCCCGACTTAAACAGTAACGCTATTAAATAGCATCAGTTATTTTGTCTGGAAAAGAGTATCGAGACTGGTAAAAACCCTGTTCAGTAGCTTTAACAACTAAAAATTTACCTAAATCCTCTCCTGCTATATCCAAAGCTTGACCAATTTCATTTAACATAAGTGTCGTGGCCATTTCTTGTATTTCAAACTTAGACGTCAGGGTTCCATCCGCTCTGGTAAAACCTAGATAATCTCTCTGGTCTGGGAAACCCGCCTCGTTTAGCTCACTGTACCGTTGATCTTGTTGTAATCTCTTTACCTTAGCCAACGGATCCGTTTGAATTGCTGTTTCTTGCATGATTTCGTCTGCTAAATAGGCACATATTCTAATCTTGGTCCACAAAGAAGATGCGACAATATAGTCTCTGGCACCATTGTGTCCGATGCTGCCTGCCAACTGTATATATTCTGGAGGTAACCCTGCCAACATAAGTAAGTTGGCTAGATGTGCCTCAGCAGCATCATATGCCATATCAGATGGACTGGGACCTCTGTCAGAGGGTTTCATAGTTTTGCGCCAAAATATTTCATTCAATTTTTTTAAATCGTGCAAGCACATAGCTTCTGTTGCAAGAGCAATGTCGTGTTTTTTTAATTTAACTAACTCACATTCCATCAAAGCATTGAGCAGAATATTCATGGTCAACCCTACTGCTGTGGTATGCATGGCTACACGCCTTCTGAAAGCCTGATTGGCTAGTTCAGCATCTGACCTTTCTTCGTCTGGAGATATTGGTTTTGGAAAAGTGATTTTGCCATCTTTGATAAAGACCAAACTATCCGCTGTCATTAACTGAATAACGCGCGGGTATTGTTTTAAAAATATCAAAAGTTGTTCTTCTGTATATTTGGGACTTTCATTCAACAAAACGTCGTGCGAAAGAAGGATTTCATGTTTCATAATCAGTAATTGAAAGGTATTATACCTATCCTATATCAAAAAACACATTGTGCTAATTATTCACACTAAACATGTTGCCAAATCACCCCACCTCCGTCTACATCTCCAACTTATCTGAAGATGTCTGGCCGTTTATCAGCTATCTCCCCAAAGATATTCAAAAACAAGAAATTGCCGAAAACGCCTTGTTATCTGATCGTGACCTTCTATCTTGCTGGGTTACCCAAACTCAAGTCGTCATCCTTCCCGCTCCGGTCAAGCCTGAATTTATCAATTATTTAATTAAAACTTTGGGTAATCGGCGGATTAAAATTTTGGTTCCCCAGCGGCATACCGGTCAAATCTGCCTGGATATTTTATCTGATCTGTCCATCATGCAGTTTTTGCAGTCACTGCCGGCTATTCAATTAACCGGCTACACCGCCAGCCCGCAATTTTATCAACTCCTTGATCACCTGCGTCACAAAATTAACATAAAAGTTGAAACTCCAGAAGCGCCTGATTTTGACCACAGCTGGACTGTTGATGCTTATGGCAGTAAAAGCGGTTTGCGCCGGCAAATTACATCTGGCAAGATCGGTCTATCTGTTCCAGATTTAATCAAAATGTCCCCTGGTCTGATTTGCTCCAACTGGCAGGAAGCCGTCAGTCAAGCCACTCAAGTTTACCTGCGCCATCAAGGCGTGGTCATGAAAACCGACAAGGGTCACGCCGGGCTGGGTGTGTTGATTTTCCGAGCCGGCGATTTGCCACAAGACCCAGTCGCTTGCCGGCAACGAATTGACAAACATCTGAACACAGAACCATACTGGTCCAAGTTCCCCATCGTGGTTGAACAATTACTTGATCTTGATCTGGCCGTGGGCGGAGGTAACCCCAGTGTGGAAGTCAAGGTTAATTCAGACGGCGGAGCCAATCTACTGTATGGGTGTGGCATGCGGATGACGCCCCAGGGTGAGTTTAAAGGTATTGAGATTAATCAACAAATATTTTCATCCCGCTTGACTGAACAAATAGAAAATATTGGTCTTCAACTCGGTTCTGTTTATGGTCAAAACGGTTATCGAGGGTACTTTGACGTCGATCTGGCTATCGATCAACAGGGCAGTTTATTTGTGACCGAGTCCAATGTCCGGCGCACAGGCGGCACCCACGTTTATCTGGTGGCCAAGCATTTGTTTGGACCGGACTTTGACAGTCATGTGTATACCCTATCCCAGAATTTGCACCCCTTGTCAGGGGATGAAAAAATCACTTTTAATCAGTTAATACAGAAACTGCAACCGATTTTACTTACGGCTGGTAAACCAGAGGGAATTCTGTTGGCATCAACCAACTTGCTGTCTCGGAACAAAATCGCCTATGTGATTTTTGGCCAAAATAAAGCCAGGGCGTTGGCGCTGGAAGCCCAAATGGAACAATTGCTGGCCTAGTCCAGTATAATAAACCACGTTTGAGTAAAGCTGTGCTCCCATAGTTCAATGGATAGAACGGAGGTTTCCTAAACCTTAAATCCAGGTTCGACTCCTGGTGGGGGCACTTGGCGGTGAAGTTATGCCTCAAAGTTTAGAAAAACTCATTGCTTCAAAACCAGGTAAAGCTGAGTTATTTTTATCAGACTTGAGAAAAAACCTAAAACTTAAACAAGAAGTTTTTGTGGTACCGCGCCAGACTTTTAGTTTAGTATTTTTATCCGTATATTCTGATTTAAATAATCAAAAAGCTGCTGTCAAAGAGTTGGAGCTGGAGTTGAGCATCATCCAAATTTTATGTCAAAAACATGGTTTGAATATGGAAAAATGGACTATAACACCAGTGTCTTTGAATGATCAAGACCGCGAAGTAATTAAAAATACCAATAGTCACTCTGGACTCCTCACAGCTCAGTACGAGATGCA
This sequence comes from uncultured Pseudomonadales bacterium, assembly GCA_964537615.1. Lineage (GTDB taxonomy): Bacteria > Patescibacteriota > Microgenomatia > UBA1400 > PJMF01 > CAZIBX01. The sequence continues at coordinate 9,070 of CAZIBX010000015.1, read as the reverse complement.
GGTGACAATCCAAGTCCCCTACCCCAAAATGATGGTTAAACCCAAGCCTGGAGATAGACCGCCTTTTTATCATCAAAGTTCTGAGAAAAGTACCGACCGGATTGATATAGATCAAGAAATTAATGCCTGGATTGATCCGGATTGGCCGGAAGATGTTCAAAGGGCAATAGCTTTGCTGACTACCCATTTATCTTACTTACTCAGATTTCCATTTTCCATCAACACTTATGCACCTAATGATAGAAACGAATCAAGGTTTATTACTGACAAAATCAGAATGTACCAAGCACTGCAAGTTTTATATGACCCTACTGATGTTGAATTCAAACTATTTGATATGAGAATGGCCAGATTAGCTTTGTGGCCCAAAACTAAGCATCCGTGGCATATACATGTGGTAGTCAAGGGCAATGATTACAGTTTACTGTCAGAAACGCCCGAACTTGTGCAAGAGGGTTTTGATGAAAGCATTGTGGGTTACTCATCGTCTAGATTCTGGTGGAAATTAATCCAAAACTATAAGTCTTATCCAGAAACCGTCGAGGTAGCGGATTTTATCTTAATTATGGATATCATCATCTTGATCTAACTTACTGTTACGACTGATATAATCAACCCCGGTCGCCTTCATAGTTTAATGGATAGAACGGGAGTTTCCGGAACTTCAGATGTGGGTTCGATTCCCGCTGAGGGCACAAAAAACTGACATAACTTAACCACGACAAACCAAATCACCAATAGATATTTTTGATTTCTTAACCCTAATGATTAATATAATAAGTTAGTGCCTGATCAATTATTGGAGACAATCTCCCTTTCGATCTTAAATCTTGTAAATATGATTCTGCTTGTTGATATTCTTGTTCATCTAAATAATTACTGACCCCAGCCACAACAAAGCACAGTTGAGACATTAAATCTCTGGTCAAATGACCCCTCTCATCTTTATATATGAAGGCAGCATCGGCAATTTTAGACAGATCGTCCCAAGCCGCAAAATATTCAGACCATTCTCTGGGAAGTTTGGACAAGTTTTGTTCTGGATTTATTTTGCCATCTTGATCTAGAGATATATGCCCCATAACTTTTTGGGCTAATTCATGGAGGTGATCGTCCTCATATGATTCTGGCTCTAGTAAATTGCGCAAACTGCTGTTTAGGGGGTCAGGAGAAGATTCAAAATATTGTCTAACTAAATGCCTGATAGGTTTAGGAGTGTCTTTATAGCCATCAATGCTAACTCCTGATAAGATCATTTTTGCGTATCCTGCCATGGCGCTTAAACTGAAACTTTCCTTGCCCCATGAACCGGGAAAGGTTAGCTCGTTGATGACTACTCTTCTACCAGAATCAGATTCTATTCCACCAGAGTTGTTCTGATTTATCCAGGTATCTAATAAATCATAAACTTCATACAAATCTTTTGCGCCCAATATTTTTTCTCTCATTTTATCGATTAATGAGTTGTTCGCTTCTGATTCAGCCAATCTATGTTGGGGTACCATAGAAAAGGGTTCAGCTCGAGTATCATCAGTTGATCCTAGCCCCTACAGAGCTTTTCTGAACCTAAGTAAATAGTTTTCGAACTTACGCCCAACACTTTCACTCAATATTGCTAACAACCTATCTTTTCTAGGAGCCAAATCTTCATTCGGAATCACGTATTCTGCCATCACTCCCTTTCTTCCTCCGCGTAAATGACGGCCTCGCGGACAGAGGTATAGTTAAAAATCTCATCTACGTTAAATAGTATATCAACTTCTCTTTTGGCTGCATCCACTTCTGCTGAAGCGTGGATCAAGTTATACTGCTGACTCATCCCGAAGTCCCCGCGGATCGACCCGGCCTCGGCCTCACGGCCCAGAGTGGTTCCTACCAGCTTGCGCACGACTTTGACCGCATCTATCCCCTCCCAGACCATGGCCACTACTGGCAGTGAACCCATGAACGACTTCAGGTCACCAAAAAACGATTTTTCTTTGTGCTCGTAGTACCACTCGGTCAACTGGGCATCGGTCATGGATACCATCTTGATCCCCACCAGCTTGAGGCCTTTGCGCTCGAAGCGACTGATGATCTCGCCGATCAAACCCCGCTGCAGACCATCGGGCTTAACTAAAACGGCGGTTTTTTGGGTTTTCATAAACTTTCCTTGTGATTTGTAACTCAAGTATACACCAAGGTAGAGTTGTCTGACAAGAAAATCATAATTTTTTATATACGTCTTTCCTATAAGCCACCATTAGAATCCATATTTCTCCTTGACCCATTACCTCAAAAATAACCCTGATGTTGCCTACTCTAAGTCGATAATGGTTATAAACTCCAGACAAACGCTTGACGTTATTTAAATGTAATGGAAAAACAAGTTGAGTAATTTTTTTAAGTACTGTTTTTTGGTCCAACGCAGAAATTTGGCTTAAGGACTTATAGGCCTTCTTTGTAAAATGGACACTAGCCATACTTCTTTAAGACTTCAGTCAAAGGTATGCCTTTACCCTTTGGCTCTCTGGATAATTTTAGAGCTTCCATTTCATCCCATCTGTCTTCCAACATCTCCTGCCAACTTTGAAACTGTTCAATATTCATCAATATAGCTCTGGGTTTGGAGTGATGCATAACATAGGCAAAACCAGTTCTGTCAACTTGATTGAGCACCCCCAAAGCATCTTCGCGCAGATCGGTCACGGTTTTGGTGTTTTCAAACGTGGGTATAAACATAAGGTTATTATGTATAAAAACCTTAGGTTGTCAAGATCAAAACTTGCTTCGTGTAATCATCTACCCCACGTACTTTTCAAACTCTTTTTGCTCAAACGGCCCGATCAGGGCCAGACGCGTCTGTTCCGGCTTCATCAGCTCACTAGCCACACTCATGACTTGATCGAGTTTGATAGCTCGGACTTTGGTCAAAAGTTCTTCTGGCGTGATAAACTCCCCCATCAGCAACTGCCGGAATCCAAAAAACTGGGCTACACTCCGACTATCTTCCAGAGACAGAAGCATAGTGCCAGCCACGTACTCTTGCGCTTGTTTCAGCTCGGTGGCGGTCACCGGCTTTTGGCCCTTAGCTAGAGCCAGACACTCTGACTCAATAACTGATATGGCCTGATGTACTCTGGTGGGGTCGACACCGGCGGCGGCGGCAAAAGTGCCACTATCGTGATAATGCTCGCTGTCGGCGTGAACGTAGTAACACAATCCTCTCTTTTCCCTAACTTCAGAAAATAACCGCGAGCTCATGTTACCACCCAAAATCACAGACAGAAGCATCAGAGCATAACGCCGCTCATCTGTCCGCTTAATCCCGGGCCAACCCAACATCAGGTGGGCCTGCTCGGTTTTTTTGGTCACGACCTTGAGTCTATGATCTGACTTCATAACCAGAGTTTTGGCCAGCTGATGATCAACTCGTAATGCTCGACCATCAATCTTTTTGCCAAAAGCTTGCTCCGCCAACTGCAATGTCTGATCGGCGTTAACTACATCAGCATCGCCAGCCAAAACCAACAAAAGATTGGGTAAGCCATAGTAATGATTGATAAATTGCTGAAAATCAGTTTGGGTGATACTGGAAACAGTCGATTTGTGACCGATGATATCGTGCTCCAGTTGAGAATCAGCAAATAATAACTGTTCAAACACATTGTCGATATTCTGCATGGGCGTATCTTCATACATATTGATTTCCTCGATAATCACACCCTTTTCTCGATTGATATCTTCTGGTCGCAGTTGAGGAGCCAGTAACATGTCGGACAAAACATCCAGAGCAGTAGCCAAATGAGATGAGGCAGACTTGACGTAGTAGCCAGTGTACTCTTTGCCGGTAAAAGCGTTGCTGTTGGCTCCCAGTGAATCCAAAGTTTGGGCCAAATCCTGGGCCTTGGGATATTTAGGCGTGCCTTTGAACACCATGTGTTCGAAAAAATGAGCAATGCCGTATTGTTTGGCTGTCTCGAAGCGAGAGCCGGTGTTGGCTAGAACTAAGGTGGTGAGGGAAGCCACGCCGGCCATAGGAATGCGTAAAACTGGCAAACCGGACTTGAGAAGTGTTAAACTTGGCTGTAACATAGGGCTTGATTGTAGCAGATACCTACATAATAGACATGAAACGCGAAATAAGTTTTAAGGAGTTTATTGACAGGGATTGGAATCCTGATGATATGACGAAATTCTTACAAGATCATGGCTGGAGTTTTGTAAGAAACTCAAAGCACATCATATTGGAACACATTGCGACAAAACAAAGAGTGGCTATTCCTCACGGTGGAAATGTGGGAAGTCTGGCTAAAGGATACAAACGAGATATTGCCAATGCCATGTGGCCAGACAGACACAAAAAAACGGAGGATTGATCATTCTTGGACCGGCCCCCAACAACTACATTTTATCCACCTCCGGCAACCCCAACACCCACAAGCCGTGCGCCAACACTTCTTTGACCGCCAGAGTCAACTGCAACCGGAACAAACGTTTGGCGGGGTTTTTTTCATTCAAAACCTGACAAGTGTCGTAAAAACGGCTGAAGGCTTGGGCCAATTCAAATAAGTAAGTGGCGATACGGTGAGGAGCATACTCTGTCACCGCCAAGTTAAATATATCTTTATACTGCATAAGGTGGCGCAATACTTCTTTTTCTATCGCTTCCAGATTATCATCAAAAGCTACTTTATTGTTTCGTAATGTATCAATATATTTAGTAATATCACTATTTTCAGCCGTGGCAGCTTTGGTCAAAATACTTTGACAGCGGACCGACATATACAAAACATAAGGCCCGGAAAACCCGTTGAAACTTAAGGATTGATCGAAGTCAAAAGCGATGTCACTGCCCACGCTGGACTTAAGCAAGGCAAACTTAACTGCCGCCAAACCGATTTTGCTGGCTAACTGATGGCGCTTGACTGAATCCATGTCCGGTTTAGATTTAAGTAAGAACTGCTCGATTTTTTCAGTCGCCGCTTCAAGCAACCACTCGGCAGTCAACACATTACCTTTGCGACTGGACATCTTGCCTTCCGGCAACCGGACCATGCCATGAGCCAAGTGAGTGGTTTTTTTGACCAAATCCGGTTGAATTTGAGCCAGAGCAGCTTGAGTGACCTGGAAGTATTGCTTGATTTCGTTGCCGGTGACTACTAGCGACAAATCAAAGTCAAAAGTTTGGTGTTTGCGCACTGCCAGACCCAGTTCTTTGGCTTCATAAGTCGGGAGTCCGAGAGCGTTGATGAAAACCCGATCATGTAGCCCCTGCTCCGACCCACGGAAAATCACGGCTCCTTTGTCCCCGACCGCAAACACGCCGTGCTTGAGTCCGTCCTGCACCATCTGCCAACCGATCTCGCCGACTTCACTTTCAAAAAAATAATAATCAAAATTGGTTCCCAACCGGTGATAGATAGTTTCAAAGTAACTCAAACTCCACTCCCGACCAGTCAAGTAGAGCTGGCGAATCATTTCTAAATCTTGACTTTGAACCGAACCGACTATGGCCTGATAGTTAACAATGGGTTTAATATCGGTTTGAGTTTCTACCCGTTGCTGGGAGATGAGGAAAATCAAACCATTCAGACGCTTGATCTCTTGCTTGGCTTGCTCATCATCCTCGTAAGCTTGCGCCCCCAAAGCATAAGCTTGACCCATAAACTTGGCTCGATCAGACAAGGGTTGGTCAGCCAGTTGAGTTAAGTGCTTGGTCACATCTGCAGGTGAGTCGGCTGACTGGGTCATTAACTTTTGCATGCCCCACACACTTTTGGCTACGTGCAGCCCGACATCACCTTGATAGCACGCTCTTTTGACTTGGTGGCCACGTGCCTGCATCAACCGAGAAACCGCCTCTCCCACACTGTTACTGAACAAATGACCGATGTGCAGTTCTTTGAACGGATTTGGGTCGGTGTACTCCACCACGACTTTTTGAGTTTTTGACCCAACTTTCAACTGGTCAATCCAACTTTCAGACGCTA
>CAZIBX010000015.1:0-3088 GCA_964537615.1 uncultured Pseudomonadales bacterium | reverse complement strand
CGATCCGCATCATTGCTCCTACCAATATGTGATCAGAAACTGTGAAATTCAAAAATCCGGGACCGGCTACAGCGACAGTGATGCCGGTTAGAGCGGGATCGGCCTGCAACTGCTTAGCCAAAGCTGTGGCTAACTGATGAGCATTGGCATAGCTACTTTGGGTAAATTCAATTTGGGCAAAAGCAGTTAAACAGACGCTGGTCGTATAGTGTCCAAAAACGGGGTTGGATTGGGGTACAACTTGGACCGCCGGTTTATCGCGACCAGCCAGCAACTGATCTAGCGCCCATTCCACGGCAGTTTTTATATCATCAGCGAGTGAATATGGTGACAAAGTTTGTGGCATAACCGGTTATATCGATTATAGACATTGTATCAGTTTGCTACTAGTAGTTGATAGTCAAAAAGGAAAATCCTTAACCCAAATTTTTCCGAGTAATATTTATACTCTTGTGTTTTTTATGTTTAGTAATTTACACGATTAAATATCTCTATTATTTTGTACTCTTTTTAGTGATTTTGGAACTTATATGTTGGATTTTATTCGGTTCGGGTAATCAATCATTGATTTTCCTTTTACATACTGGCTACACATTCAAAGCATTTAACTTTTTGTTATCAAATTTGAGTTATTAAACCAAATTTTTGATAACTACCTAGATAGATAAAAATAGTGGCTGGAAATCAAATTAATGGTAATCAAAAAAGTCAAAACTTAGTTTTAATTAACATAATTTCTGCCATCAGAGTTAAAGATGAGTGTTTTTGATAGGTTGATCGTTATGCTCTTCAAACAAAATGACGAATTAATCCAAAAATATGTTATCAGTATTTAATCTGGTTTTTTTTGAAAAAATGCTATAAATCAATCTATATTGCCACTTGTTTTTGTACTCAAAAAATGGAAAAGTATAGATCGTCAAACAAGTTACTTGTTGACTGCTCTTTGACACTATACGACTGACCATCACTTGTTAACTCGAGGTTACCAGATAGGTCGGTCCGCCACACTCGAGATGAGGCGGTATCCAAAATCCGCAACACCTCTGGTGCGGGGTGTTTATAGCTGTTATTTTTACCCACACTGATGAGTGATGTTTCGGGTCTGGTGACGTCGATAAATCTCTGACTAGTAGACGATTTAGAGCCGTGATGGGCGACTTTCAACACATTTATCCTATCTAGCGATCCAGAAGTAATCAGTGCCTGCTCGACTCCAGTATCTATATCAGCCGTAAGCAGAATCTTAATCTGGTTAAAGTTCAATAATAGTACGCTAGACCAAGCATTTGTGTCATCTTTCTGGCTTTTTGTCTGATCAGATGTGTCCTGTAGTGTAGTTTTGGGATATGGCGAACATCCTGGTATCTGTTCACCCCTCTCCACCTCTGGCCACAGTCGAGTAGCCGAGACCTGATCGTCCAGATGAAGGGTGGTAAGTTGATCAATCCACAAAACATCAGTTCCTGTAATTTTTTTCCTCTGGACGAGGGCGTAAAGCGAGCTAAAACCGGCCGTGTTTTTATAACAAAGAGGCAAAACCACCAAACGAGGTGAAAACTGCTCAATTACCCGATCTAAACCGCCCGTGTGGTCAGCATCAGCGTGGGTAGCTACCACTATCTCGAGTGATTTGTCACCCCACGGCAGATGTTGTTTTAAGCAAGTTAGGATTTTTTCATCCCGACCCCCATCGATCAACATTTGGTTATAACCCCTCATAATCAAAATGGCGTCACCCTGCCCCACGTCACAAACTATCATGTGCAGTTTGTCATCGGGCCGAGTAGAAACAATTTGATATAAAGCTACCAAAAAAAGTAAAACCAAAACTGCTAGATGTTGATGGTTCAGTCGGTAAGACATAAGTGTTTTTGGACATCTACCAAACGCAGTGATCTAGCATCTAGTCGGTGACGCCACCAATATATCAGCCAAAGACACAGATACCAAAATCCGACTGCCCAAAGAGGAAACTGATCTACTTTTACCATGAATGAACCAACTTGATTAAAAAACAGAGCAGTCCAGATGAAAAATCTGGACAACAATTGAGCGGGCCAGACCAGAGCCACCAGCACCGGTTTAAATATCGCTATTCCAGACGAAAAAGTAGTAATAACAGTCAACAACAACCCCCAATTAAATAAGGGCAAAGCCAGCCAATTGACCAGAGTAGTGCTGATAACTGACCAGAGACTGACTTGACCAAAGTAATACAAAGATAACGGAGCGGTCCAGACCGTAGCCACCAAAGACATCTGGCCTACATCCAGACAGTAGTGTTGGAAGCGCACTGCCCAGTTCTCCTGATTTAAGTCTGGAGTAGGATCCGCCACCTGTGCGACTGCCAACTGGCTCAATCGATTTTTGGCCTGGAGCAACAAACCCAAACTGGCCATAAAAGATAACTGGAAGCCAGGCGAAAACAACAGCGCAGGCCAGACTAGAAATAGAATCAAACCAGATGAAAATAATAGCCAGACGGGGTGGGATTTTCTATGCCAGAGAGAAGCCAGACAGGACAAAGAAGCCATGGCCGTAGCTCTGATAACAGAGGCCGACAATAAACTGATCCAGGCGTAAAACCAGACAATCATGACTTGAACCAGAAACCTAGGCTTGCGACCTACCCCAAAAATTAAACTGCCGGTTAAAGTAGCCAAAATCCCCACCTGCAAGCCGGAGGCCGCTACCATGTGAGTTAAGCCGACTTGTTTAACAGCTTGCTGGATGTTTTCCTCGAGTAATTGAGTACCACCAAACACAAAACTAAACAGTAAACTGCCTTCGTTTCGCCCCAACCAGACCCAAAAGTTGGTCAACAACTGCTGCCGCCAAACCATCATGTTTTGACTTAACTGTGAGTACCAAAACAGCAACGAATCGTCATCACGGGTCAGTGACAATACTTGGTTTGCCGTCAATCTTTTTTGCATATTTTGATTGTTAGCAGAGTTACTGCTCTGTTTGCTAATAACTCTTACCAGTTCACCGGCCGGATATTTTTGACAGGAGGGAATGAGCCAATAATTATTTCGGCCGATAAAAGTGCAGGATTGCGACAACTGACTGATCCAGACGAGAG
>CAZIBX010000014.1:0-14034 GCA_964537615.1 uncultured Pseudomonadales bacterium | reverse complement strand
TCCTTTGGCGATGACCAGAAACTGACCTTTTTCTGGTGACAACAAAGTCACGATCCGATCTTTTTCACCAACACTGGATCGTTTTAACACCAGGGCAGTAACGGTAAAAGTTTGACCAGACATGTGACGATCAGCTTAAAACTCTAGTTGGCCAGTCAGGTCTTGAGTTAATTCCAGTTTTTGTTGCTGACCATTAACATCCAGAGTAATAGGGGTGGTGGTGACTCCGCCCTGTTTCCAAAAACTATAACGATACTGCGCCGTATCAGTGTATGGTACTTTGACGGTCAGGCGGATCTTGGCTACGCCTTTGGGTTCCAGAATGAAAAAGCCATCCACAACACTCAAGCCGTTTTCATCATAGAGCTTGGGTTCAGCGGTGAAGCCATTGGCTTCCACCAGTTGACTGCCACGGGGCATGTAAATTCTGGTCCAGTCACGTAGCGTTGAGTTCAAACAAAGCTTGCCGGCCTCTAGATTACAGTTGTCGGCTGGCCGAGGATTTTTGTAAACCAACTCAATGGTTTTCGTGATCATGCCTGCCTCTGGAGGAGTAACAGTTTGATTGAGCTCTGACGTGACAAATAGATTGGATTTGGCTCCGCCCAAGTTGGCATTAACTACGGCCAAAAAGTCAGTGTTGTCAGGCGGTGTCATGCGACCGGCTGCTCCCAGCATTTCCATAGCTTGTTGGGCCTCTGGTTTGATAAAGTAAAACTGGAGGTGTCTGGCAGCCATATCCTTAAAAAACCCTTCAAACAGAGGTGGCCACTGTTGGCGGGGGGCGCTGTAAGCCTTGGTCAGAGTGGCTCGCATCAGTGGACCCAAAATGCCCTTGCGGTCTTCGCGTAGATATGGCGTGGGTTTAGTGATAATTTCAGATAGAACATAGATAATTTGTGGACAATCACACCGCTTGTCAATTTCAGCGCTAAATGTACCATAACCCGGTACTTCAACCGGCCCCAAAACTTGCAGTAAGTGAGTCACAAACTCGGTGTCGATGGCGATAATACCATCGATATCCGTCGGTTCTCCTTTGATACTAGAGTAGCTTGCGAAAAAATCATCCATCGATAACTTGAAGTCGGGCGAGATATTCATGTCCCGCAAATTCCACTGTTTTTCTGTGGTTAAGTATCGGCCCAAAGCTTCTGGAATGGGTTTCTTGTTGCGCAATCGCTTATCAACCTCATAAATATCATCTGACTTATCCGGCGTAACTTTGCCATTTTCCACATAAATTAAGGCATAAGCAGTCAAAAACCCACCAGTGGCGCGTAGTTCATTGTCGTTTTGAAATAAGACCAAGTAGTGTTTGCGTTGACCATCACCCCCGGCCATAAAGCTTAACTGTTCCAACACCGGTCGGTACTTGGTCAAAGCTTCATAGGTAGTCGACATTCCGGCTTGGCCTTGTTTGATTGTGGCTCGCACCGGTTTACCCTGAATATTTTCCGGATAACGGTTGGGATCAATTTGAGCTAAATGATCTTGAGCCGACTTGATGTCTGCCGCAATTGAGTCGAGTTGAGGCATAACTTTTTCCAGTGTCTGGAGGATCAACTTCAATCGATCTTCAGCCGTACCACCAGTGAAACTCCCCTCACCAGAAAAACCCAATACATCAGAGTATGGTTCGATAGCCGCGACCATAGTAGTGGCCGCATTCAGACCATCACGGGCAGCGGCCAGGCCCTCTTGTCCATCCAGATAGTAACTGCGCGCCACCGGCACGGCCTGCCAAAAACCCAACTTATCATAAGTTTGATTAAATTCAGTCAGTTGAGTGTCCAAACTAGCCAGCTCGGTTTTAACTTGAGCCAGGTTTTGTTGTTTAAAAGCAGTATAGGCATTCTTACCAGTTACTTGTAGCGAGCTGGCTTGGGCCTGCAAAGTTTTGGCCAAAAGTAAAGAGTAAACACCACCAGCCGTCAAAAGCCCCAAGATGAGAGCGACAACCACAATTATTGCCAAAATAATTTTTTTAGTCTTGGATAAACCACGATGTTTGGTGAGTTGAGTTATATTTTTCGGTTCAATTGGATCGGGGTTTTCAAACTGACGCAGAGCTTGGGCCAGATCTGATTGTGGACTTGGATTAACTGCAGAAGCGTGATTGATCGGCTTGAGTGCGGGCATGAATTAAAAGTATAACAGACCAACTACCACTTGGACAGCATAGCTCGGGGGGTTTTGACCAAGACAGAGATGTCCTCCCAGATATTTTTTCTTTTGGCATAAGCGGCATCCATCTCGGCTCTTTTGACAAACGGGATTTCGTTGCGACCACTGGTTTGCCAAACTCCGGTGATGCCTGGCTTGACGGACAAAATCAGAGGCACAAACTTCTTGGTATTGGGGTACTTCTGGGTTTGCTCTTCCAGCTCTTTTTTCATATAAGCTCGGGGACCAACCAGGTTCATTTCTCCTTTGAGCACGTTGATTAGTTGGGGGAACTCGTCAATGGTCAGACTACGCAAAACCCGCCCAATACGAGTGACTCGGGGATCATTTTTCATTTTCCAGTCGCCATTTTTGAACTGGGCCAAAAGTTGAGCATCTTTGTGATGTAAAATTTCATCGGCGTTAACCACCATCGATCTGAATTTGTATATATCAAACTCTTTACCCCCTACCCCTAGTCTACGGTGTTTGAACAGAATGGGTAAGCCGGAGTCTAGAAAAATAGCAATTGGTACTACCAGCCAAACTGGTAAAAACAAAACAATCAAGCTCAGGGCTCCTACTAAGTTCAATATCTTCTTTTGTAGATCGTAAGTCATACCTTACAAAAACTCATTTCTGCCGTCACTTTTTAGTTTTTCTACTATTTTTTTAATTTCTTGGCTTCGACTTTTGGGGGCGATTAAAACTATATCCTGGGTATCTACCACGATCATATCATCCACACCCAGCAGAGCAATCAATCTTTGGTCAGTGTGAACCATGTTGTTGTTGGCTTGCATCAGAACTGGAGATACCACTGGTTGTGGAGTATCAGACGACACTACATTACCGGCTTCATCTTTTTGACTTAAGTCATAGACCACTTGCCATTCTCCGATGTCATTCCAACCATAGTCGGCCGGAATTAACAGCAAATTATCAGCTTTTTCTGAAATCGCATAATCGATGGAAATAGGCGTGACTTGATTGTAAATCTGATCCAACAACCCCACAAACTGTTCCGGTGACGTTTGTCTAAGCGGCATGGTCAGTTGACTCATCTCTGTTAAGTACTTGTCAAAAGCCGTCAGCAGGGCCGACAGCGACCAAACATAGTTATTGGCGTTCCAGTAAAATTGTCCGGTAGCGATAAATTGACTGGCGGTTTTTTCGTCTGGTTTTTCGGTAAAACTCTCGACTTGATAGACCGTGGCCTGATTAAATTCTGGTAGTTGTTTACCTACTTTAATATAACCAAAAGCGGTAGAAGGAGATTCTGGTTTGATGCCGATTGACACCAAGTAGCGACCGTCACTGGCTACTTGAGCAGCAGTCCTTAAGATTTGACAGTACTTGGTTTCATCGACTACCACGTGATCAGAGGCCTCGTTGAGAATGACCGCTTGTTGATCAAAAGTCCCGATGTATAGCGCTCCCACCAGCATAGCCAGAGCCGTATCTTTTTTGGCTGGTTCAAAAACAATGTTGTGTTCTGGTAGTTTGGGTAGTTGAGCTACAACCTCTGTTTTGTGGGCTTGGTTGGCAATCACAAAAATATGATCCCAAGGTACGATTTGAGCAAACCGGTCGGCTGTTTTTTGTAACATAGTCATGTTGCCGGCCAGTTTCAAAAACTGTTTGGGGGTTTTATTCCGGCTTTGGGGCCAAAGTCGAGTTCCACCCCCACCGGCCAAAATTAGAGCATAAACGTGTTGGTTATCAGAGTTCATAGTCAGAGTTCCTCAATTGTGTCATACCATGTCATACTTTTGTAACATTTTCCACCAGTGATTGCCAGTAGGAAATAAACCCAGCTTGGGAGAATTGATCGGCTACTTCTTGGAGTTTCTGACGGTCAAACTTTCTCTGGTTCAGTTGTTTAAACCCTGTCGCTACTGCTTCAACATCGCTTGAATCGATCCAAACGGCCAGATCAGCGGTCAAAACTTCACTCACCCCACTTTTGGCATTAATAACAGTTGGAGTCCCGACACTAGCTGCCTCCAGCGGGGTCAAGCCAAAGTCATCAATACCGACGGCTATCAAACCCATAGCTTTTTGATATAAAGTAGCCAGTTCAACTTGATTAACCTGAGACAATAACAAAATATTTTTTTGGGTTGATGAGGCCAGAAATTGAACCAAGCTCATGTCGTTAGGCCGGATGGCAGCTGACTGGCCAGCCAACTCAATCAATCGGTAGTAGTCTGGGCCACTGCCCACGATCAATAATTTTTGATCAGTTAGCAAGCAGGCCTTGATGGCCAGGTCAACTCTTTTATATGGTACCAATCGACCGACGCTAAGCAAATACGGTGTGGGGAGTCCAGCCATCAAATCTGTATCTGGCTGGATAGCTTGAGATTTGACCGGAGGATAGCAAGTGGCGGTTGGTTGTCTTGACACGCTAGCCCGAATTTGACCATCGACTCGAGAAGAAAGCGAGATTAATTGATCTGGTCGCCAGCTAGCAGCTTGATCAAACTTTTTGAGGTAGGCAGTTATGGGCTTGATTAAAAACTGGATTAATCTACCAAAAGTAGACCAATTGGGTTGGAGGTAACTTTCAGATAATCGATAAACAAAACGGGGTGGACTCAAAATATATGATAGATGAGTTTGATGGGGTGAGGTTAATACGCCTTTGGCCGCAAATGAAGTCACGCTGATAACTACATCAAAATCAGACAGATCAAACTGCTCAAAAGCCAAAGGGGAAAATAAAGCTGTCAGTGGTCGCCAACTATTTATCAAGGGTAGCTGATTGATAAAACTAGTGTGAATAGTGAGGTCTTGAATCCAGGTTAATTTGGAGTCAAGCTTGACAGCAAACAGCTCGGCTTGAGGAAAGGCTTGCACCAGAGATTGTAAAACATACTCTGCTCCGCCAAATTCAGTATCCAGCCAGTCATATACCAGAGCTATGCGGGGGATTCTATTTTTCTGTTTTTTCACGGTTTTGGCTTTATGTTTTTGATAACAGATTGGTAAACAGCCAGTGTTTTTTGAGCCATGGTTTGCCAATCGTAGTTTTTGATTAAGTTGTTTTGTCGTTTTAATTGAGCTTGGCGCACGGCTGTGGTTTGTAGTTTGTTTAACGCCGTCACCAGTGACTCGGCTTGATCAGGGTGAAAGAATAAAACAGCTGATTGATAAATTTCAGCAAAAATAGGAATGTTTGAAGCCACTACAGGACAACCTTGACTCATGGCTTCTAGACCAGTCAAACCAAAGCCTTCTGACTTGGACGATAAAACCAGAGCATAGGCGTGTTGATATAACCAACTAAGCTGACTATCAGTTACTTTGCCCAAATGATGAACCCGATTTTTTAATCCCAGTTGATAAGCTTGAGTTATGGTTTTTTGGCAGAAGGCATCACGACTGCCGCAGATAACCAGATTTAGATCTGATAACCGAACCAGGGCTTTGAGAATAACCTCTACGTTTTTGTGAGGATAAAGATTACCCACATATAATAAAAAGGGAATGCTAGCTATTTGATCAGGTGCTTGGGCTGGGGGCAGTGGCGTGATGCCTTCATAAGTCACCTCTATTTTGTTTTGACTGGTTGGGTAGAACTGCTTCACTGTATTTTTGATGGTCAGGGATGGCACCAGAATTTTTTGGGCCGAATTAATAGCGTGACTAACTACCAGTTTATAGAACCAGTACTTGACCAGATAGTTGAGGGGCGAAAGAGTGGTAACATCAGTCCCCCGGTGTTGATGCCACAGCAAGTCATGGATAGTAACCACCAGCGGTACTGGATTCAGAAGTGGTACGTTAAAGTGGGGAACGTGCAGCAGGTCCAATCGAGCTCGCCAAAAATAAAAGGGCATCATCAGTTGTTCCAGCCAGGAGTAGTGACTGACGGGACTGATTACCACTTCACAGTGTGCACGATTGGCCTTTTTGATCAGCGAATCAGCCTGATTTTGGTGACGACAAAACAAAACTAACTGGACTGGTGGCTTAGACTCAAGTAGATTTTCAACCAACTGGGAAATATAACGACCGATACCAGAGTGGTCGATACCAGCTAGGCGACAATCAATGCCAATTCTAGGCCAATCTTGGCTATTATTTATTGGTTTTTTTGGTGCGGGCACGCTTAGCGGTTGATTTTTTACCACTCTTATGAGCCAGAGCTTTATCTACGATGGACTCCAGCTCGGCCAGTTCTGATTCCGGCAAACTGGCATGAGCCATAGCCGGCATCATGGCTTCCATTTCTTTTTCTAACAGCTTAGCTTTTCTTTCTCTGATCAAAACCATACCCATAGCATAAAGAAAGTAAAGTATGCCCAGAGCGAAAGCAGCTGTGGGGATAGCGCCCAGTAGCGCCGGTTCGGCGGTTAAGTTTTGGGTAGCGTAGACATAGCGGACTAACAAACTGGGTAATAAAGCACTGACAAATAGAGCCGCCACCAAAACCAAAATACTTTCTATCACCACTTGTTGGTTTCTGACTCGTAGTTGCGAGATGCGGAATTGTAGCGTGTTCATAATGCTCCTTTTTTTAGTACTATACCCAGTCGGACCAGATATCTTATTACAGCTGGATACCGATGAGCGTAATGTTTATCGAAGTATTGTAACATGGTGTGGTAGAAGTGATATTTGGTGCGTTTGGCCAGAGTTTGTGAGGTAGTTTTAATACCCGATTTATACTTGTGGTGAATCACTCTCACGCCAGGATGGTAGATGACTTGATAACCGGCGTCGCGTATTCTTTTACACCAATCCAAATCTTCAGCATACATGAAAAATCGCTCGTCCAGATCACCCACTTTTTGAATAACTTGTTGTTTAACAATCATGGCTGCACCTGAACAAGCATCGACGGGGTGAATAGTGTCCAAATTTTTATATAGTTGGTGATAGCCGGCAAAAAATTTAATTTGAGGAAATAACTGCTCCAAATGAGTAAAGTACATCAAAGATGCCCGCAGAGTAGGTTCGCCTCGATGACAGGCTAGATCCAGAGCTCCGTTGGAGTGTTCCACTCTGGGAGTGATGACTCCCACTTTGGGGTTTTTATCCAGATAGTTAAGCAGGAGATCAAGTTGAGAACCCTCATCCAACTCTACATCTGAATTCATTAACATGATGTACTGGGCTGAACTTGACTTAATAATCACATTATTGGCGGCAGCAAAACCTACATTTTCTGGTAAAAATACACTGTTCGCCCAAGGGAAGTCACGATTTAACAATTGGGCAGTTTCATCGCTACTGGCATTATCTACCACACTAACCTTGACTTTTCTCTTGGTTTTTTGCAGATAAAATTGATCAAGTGTCGATAAAGCTTTTTGTAACCAAAAAGCGGAGTTATGACAGACAATGATGATTTCCAAATCTATCTTCTTATCAATCATAATTGATTAAACCGATCGGCCGATACTTTGATAAATCCGATCTAGTTTTTCAGCGATTAGGCGCCAGTTGTAGCTTTTTTTGACAAAAGCATAACCCTTTTTGGCCAAGTACTCTCTTTTGTCTGGTTGACTGATTAATTCTATCACTTGATTGGCCAGTTGATTTTCATTCTCACCCACCAAAGCATGTTGGCCGTTAATTATGCCCAACCCCTCGACAGCCAAAGGCGTAGCCACCACCGGAGTGTGAGCGGCCATAGACTCCAAAACTTTATAACGAGTGCCCTTGCCACTGAAAACCGGTGCTACCAAAAGATGAGCGGTGGCAAATGCATCGCGGATGTCTGGTAAGTTGCCGATAACTTCAATCGAACTATCCTGTTTCATGTAATCAAGTACTTCCCGTGTGGGAGAGTTGCCCACAATCATCAGCTTAGCGTTGGGAATTTCTTTGATCACCAGTGGCCAGATTTTTTTGACCAAAAAAGCCACGGCCTCACGATTGGGTAGCCACTTGAAAGTTCCCACAAACAAAACGGTTGGGTTGGGTGGTAGGTTTTTGGCGACTTGATCAAACCAGTCGATATCGACTCCATTGGCCACCACCTCAATTTTATGGTCACTCTTAAGCGTTTGGCCGATCAAACTTTTATCTTCCTGACTCATGACGATCAAAGTGTGGCACTGCCGCCAGTAATGTGTTTCCCAGCGTTTAATTTTGGTGATATCCAGATTCAACAGTGGGCGCAAAATAGGGTTGACTCGCCGAGCGTAACTTTCATAGCCCAAGTACTCGATGGTTTGTTCGACCAAAATTACCGGTACATCAGTCGCTGGCAAGTGAGGCATCATATAAAAAGTTTCGGCGTGAATTAAATCATATGAGTTTTGCTGTAGCTCTTTGATCACGGCTTGTGTTACCAAACGAGCGTGATTGCGGATGACTAGAAATGGATATTGGGAAAAAGCAGTGTGTAAAATATTTTTTACGGTAAAGGCCTTATGCGGTCTTTTAAAAACCGAGATTTTTTTACAAAATGGAGCTAAAGCATCTATATACTGGCGTTCTGAATCGTTTTTGATCAAGGCAAATAAGGTAACTTCGTGTTTTTGGGCCAGTTGCTTGAGTAGGTTATAAGTTCTGATTTGACCACCAGAAAGCAAGGGATAAGGCAAGTAAGGTGTAAGCATTAACACTCTCATAATGTTTTCCCGTTCAGATTGGGTTTGGTTAAATCCAGAATCAAGTAATCAGGTGTTTTTTGCAGTGTGAAAAATCGTGCTTCCAGTTGACGGGCCTCGTCGTCCATGGTGGTTGTCACATAATAAGTGGCGCCTAGATCGATTTTATGATCTATGTCAAAACCGATCGGCCAACCCCTCCTTTTGGTTTGGTAGAGAAATTGGGTGTCACCCATGGCTGGTGCGATGACCAAAGCATCTGGTGGCAATAATGCATCAACTACCCGCCCGACTTTTTGATACTCCCAGTGATTGATGGAAAAATAACCTTTGACTTTTTGCCAACTGAAAAACAGTGATCCCATCAATATCAGGATCATTAAGCCATAACTGATACGGTCTGACTGAAACTTTTTTTTCAGTACCTGGATCAGTAAATGACTACCCCTACCCAGCAACAAACAAATGATGGGCATTCCTAGGTATTGGTAGTAATCATGCTGGACGTTGCCGGTGGCAATGACTATAAAATAGGCCAGCAGACCGATCACCCAACTGCCATAAAAAATCCACTCTTTAGTTTTGAGCTTGAATCCTGATAAAAGAAAGGGGATGAGACCCAAGTTGCCTAAAATTATTTTCAAAAATCTTTCGTATCCCAACCAGCGCCACCAAGCCGGACGTAACCTGATGCCATTACTGTTAAACAACCAATCGGACTTGGGAATGCCGGTGGGGAACTGGGTGATCCAGTGTCGCCACCAAAATAATGGGACCAAGGATAAAGACAATAAAAGCAAGCCGAAAGTCAGGTGTTTGGATTTGAAGCCAGATAGAGTCAGAAAGATAGCCACAAACACTGGCAAGAAGAATAAGACGAATGGTTTAAGCAATAAAGCCAAAGTCAAGGTCAGTACTGACAAAACTAGATAAAGCCACTTTTTTTGCTGACCAAAGAGATGAAAACAAACCAAACTGGTGACAAAAGCGGTCACCATGAATGGTTCGGGCAAAATTACTCTTGAGTAGTAAACGGCAAAAGGCAGCAAACCAAACCAAATGACAGTCCAGTAAGCAGCAGAAACTCCGGAATATTTGCGACTCAAGTAAAACAACCCGACCAAAGTTACAAGCGAAGAAAAAACGGCCATCAATCGACTGATGATGATCAGGTCAAGCCAGGGGAATGTTTTGATTATTAAAGCAATAAAACCATTGACAATGGGAAACTCCACCATCCTATAGCCCTCCAGATTATCTTTTTCTGAAGCGATATTGGATACATCATGATACTTGGGACGCAGCAAGTCGATGCCATGTTTGACATATTCCCTGGTAACAGAGGCTGTATCGGCTTGACGAAAAGCGTGCCAGTCGAGTACGGGGTTGGTAATTTTATAGAGTCGGACTATGAAAGCCAGCAGTAGTATCAGAACCAGTAGTGGTGCGGATTTAAACAACTTCTTCATATTAACTTAACTTGTTTTTGAGTTGAGTGATGGCCAAAACAGCTCCGCCGACTGCCCAAAAACTCATGGCTACTTTGGAGGCGGCGTAAACATCGATATAAACTGCGTTAACCAGCAAAGCTACGGAACCGGCGATAAAACCGATAGCCAGCATCTTGATCCAACTTTCTGTTTGTTTGCGACCAGCTTGGTAGATGAAGTACATCATCACCACAATCGCCCCATAAAAACTCAAAAAGCCCAACAAACCGGTTTCACCTAGAGTCCGTAAAAAGTTATTATCAGTACTGTCAGCTTCGGTGTAGTGATAAGGAGTTTCTTTATTCAAAGTGGCGTAGCCAGAGCCGGATACGGGGTTGCGCCAAAAGCCACGAATCGCCTGTGGCCAGAGTGTATCCAGTCTGATAGCCATACTCAAACCAAACTTGAAGGCGTTGTCAGAGTAAGTTCTTTCTTTTTCCACCTCAATCTGCACGGTTTCTCCGCTGGCAGAGACAGTGGCGACTGACTCGGTGATGGGTACGGACACAAAAACATCACTGGGGACTTTACTGGGTTGTTGGTCGGTGGCAGTTAACACATCGCCGATCGAGCCGGCGGCGATAGCGTTGGCTGGTGCTTCAGGTGCTTTCAAGCCCAAGGGAATCAAAATGTAGTTGTTGAGCGTGTTTTTACGCCAGCCATTAAAGCCGTGATATACATTGTGGATCATTTGATGGGAGTCGATCAGAGTCAAAAACCGATCAGTCATATCGCCGCCAAATCCCAAAAACAATATTCCTATGACTAAACCGAAGTAGCCACCTGCCATGATCAATTGTTTGATTTTTTGACTCCAGAGTTTGTACTGACTGGTTGCTCCCAGCAGTACGATTAAGCTGGCTAGTCCAAAAGCGATAAAAGATGATCTGGCCGCACTGACTATCAGTAACCAGACTCCCAGCCAGAAAGCCAGATGTAGAGTCAGTTGTAGTCGCTTGGATGATTTTTTTGAGGCCAAAAGAATGGCCATTACTATAGGTACAGTTAAAGCCAGATAACCGCCCAGATCGTAGTGACCAGCGAAAGTAGATTGAACTCTGGCGTGTGGCATCAGGTATAACCGGATGCCTTTGGAAAACTCCCGATTCATGGTGGAATAAACCGGCCAATAGAGATACTTTTGACCAATACCATAGACACTTAAAGCGATGACGATCAGAACCAAAGTCACAACTACGGCCTTGGCCTGTTGTTTGGTTTTAATACTGTTATAAAGAATAAAAAATAAAGAAAAGTATTCTATGTATCTGAAATAATGCAGGGCAGTTTTACCCACGTGCAGTAATTCCAGAGGAACAGTTTTGATAATAAAAATAGCTGATACTACTGAACAAAAGCCAACCACCGCATAAGCTCCGATCCATCTGCTGACTGGGGTTTGGAGAGTGACCTGACGTTTATAAAGTTGATATAGAAAAACCAACCAAATCACAGCGATCAGCACGTCCTCGGTTCTGACCCTGACGATGTAGCCGGGCAGAATGTCAAACAATGGAATTTTGGGAAATAATGGGATAAAAATCAAAGCAAAAACTGAAAGTAAAAACAAGTAATTATGTTTAACGTACTCTATTGTTTTGTGTAAAAAACTTTTCATATTTTAACGTTGATGACCAGAGAAACTCAAAACTAATCCTGCTATTTCTTGATAGGTGGTACTTCTCTGCCGATCTGTCCTGATTGTACCAAAAATCCAGGATCTTGCTTGGGCTCCCACCCATAAAATCAACTTTATCCAGGGCTTTTGCCAGCCAGGAAGCAATCGAGAACACAAATATAACAAACCCAAAAACTCGCCTTTGTAAGCTGTGGATTTATCAGAGCTGGCTGATTGAAAGTGTATGATTTGAGCAGACGGTAGGACTGCTATTTGTACGTTGGCCAGTTTGGCCCGCCAACAGTACTCGATATCTTCTGCGTACATGAATAGATTTTCATCTAGTCCGCCTAGTTTTTGATAAACACTATTTCTGATCAACAGAGCTGTACCTGGCACCCAACCTCGGTAAATTAATTTTTGACTTATATCTAGGTGATTTTTTTGTACGCTGGGTAGCCAGCGTCCCACAATCGGCAAGTCATCTAGAAACCAAAATTGACTGATCAGAGATAAAATAGATGGCAGGTCACCGCCGGTGTTTTGGGTAGACAAATCTGGATTTAGTAAACGAGGTGAAACTATCCCGACTGACTCTGATAAAGAGAGTAAGAGTTGAAAAATGTGATTCAAACAATCTGGGGCTAGTTGAGTATCGGAGTTAAGCAGCCACAACCATTGACCACGGGCCAGTTTCATGGCTTGGTTGTTGGCTTTGGCGAAGCCCGAGTTTTCTTGATTGACGATAACTCGATGAGTGATTGAGGATCGAGTCAGCAAAGTTTTGATTCTGGTCACAGAATCGTCTTGAGAGTGATTATCGACCACAAAAATCTCGACTTGATCAGTTGACCAGTTGGTTTGGGATGACAGTTGATCAAGAACCGACTGCAGGGTTTGAACAGTTAAATCGGCAGTGTTGTAAGAAACCACGATGATACTTAATTGCATGGCAGGTTATTGAAACCAACGAGCTCGACCCAGAGTGTAGTGGGCTGGTTTTGGTCGATCAGCTATTCTTTGAGCCGGTACGCCGGCCACCATAGTGTAGGCTGTCACGTCTTTGGTGACTACAGCTCCGGCCGCTATCACTGCCCCTTCGCCCAGAGTTACTCCCGGTAGAATAATGGCTCGAGGACCGATAAAAACGTAGTTTTGAATATGCACAGCTTGTTCAATTGGTTTAAAGTCGATAGCTTTAATATCATGCTGGCTAGTCCAGATCATGACTTGAGAAGCGATATCGACATGATCACCAATGATGATCTCACCTCTAGAGTCAGGTAGCTGTCGCCGGCCATCTAGAGTTACCAACTCGCCGACGATCGAGTCCCGGCCGATCTTGATAAATCTAGGATCATAAATTCTGGCTCCCATGTGAATAGTTGAACCCGAACCGATAGTCATTCCGGAGAGACGATAGAAAAAACGCCGCAGATGATGGCTGGGTATTTTGCCCACCCCCCACCAGAGAAAACCAGTGACCAACTCCAACCAAATAGTTGATATCCTCCTGGTAACTTTATCTGGTAGTGAATCACTGCCTGGCATAACAACCCATTATCTCACAGTGGAGGTCATAAAAGCTATTTGGATCTATTTTTTAGTCCCAAGTGTTGGTAACTGGCCGGTGTCGCCACCCGACCTTTGGGGGTGCGGGCCAGAAAACCGATTTGGATCAAATATGGCTCGATGACTTCTTCGATGGTGACCTGATCGTCATTGATGGCAGCGGCCATGGTAGAAAGTCCCACCGGCCCACCATTAAACTTGGTAATCAGAGTCTGTAGTAAGTGCCGGTCATGTTCATCAAGTCCCATCGAGTCGATGGCAAAAGCGGTCAGGGCTTGGTCGATGGTGGCGGGGTTAATTTGTTTGACTGCAGAGATCTGGACAAAGTCGCGTAGGCGTTTGAGTAACTTGAGAGCAATTCTTGGAGTACCCCTTGACCTTTGAGCCAGATAGAGGGCGCTTTCATGATCCAGTTTAACCGCGATTTTGGTGGCGGCTTTTTGAATAATAATCGAGAGTGACTCCAAGTCATAGTAGGACAGTCGGTGAACCAGACCAAAACGGTCACGCAGTGGACTGGATAATAAACCGTAACGAGTGGTGGCTCCCACCAGAGTAAATTTGGGCAGATCCAGTCGGATAGTACGGGCAGACGGGCCTTTGCCAATCACGATGTCCA